>JADGNU010000103.1 GCA_017883305.1 Candidatus Aminicenantota bacterium
AGGACTTCGCGAGTGACATCGAGGAGGATCAGGATGATCCCCCTGACGCGGCCGTCGGGTTCGGTCAGGCGGTGAACGCTGCGGTTGACGAAAACGGCCCCATCCCCGCGGACGGCCCCGCAGGTGAGGGGCAGCGCGTGACTGAAGGCGGGCCGGCCCTTTTCGAGGACGTCCCGGAACATCGTCTCGTTCGTCGGGTCCGGGAACAAGTCGAAGTAGTTTTTGCCTGGGAAGTCCCGCATCTCCCGGCCGTACGCCTGGGCGTAGGCGGGATTGACCCGAACGAAGGCGAAGGACTCGTCCAAGTAAGCGACCATGACGTGGGTGATCGAAAAGACCTTCTCGAGCAGGGCGGTGGCTTCGTCGAGCTCGTCCTGGGCCGCCTTCCGGGCCCGCCTGACATCGACCTCGCGGAGCTCCCGGTCGACCGCGGGAACCAGGCGCCTCAGGTTGTCCTTCATGATGTAGTCGTGGGCGCCCGCGCGCATGGCATCGACCGCGATGTCCTCGCCGATGTTCCCCGAGACGATGATGAACGGCGCATCCTGGCCGCTCGTCTTGTAGCTGTCGAGCGCGGCGAAGCCGTCGAACTGGGGCATGAGATAGTCCGAGATGACGAGGTCCCAGGTCCGCCGGTCCAGGGCCTCCCGCATGCCTTCTGGGGATTCGACGCGTTCCCAGCGCGGGTCGTAGCCGCCCCGGCGGAGCCCGTTGACGACGAGCAAAGCGTCGTCTTCGGAATCCTCGACGATCAGGACATTCAGGGTCGTGGCCATGATCGGATGCCTCGCTTTCCCGTGCTTCTCTGCATTATCCTCGAGCCTTCAGCTTGTTTTCTCTCCGCTCACGCTCCAGGTCAGGGGGCCTCGTTGAGGACCAGCCAGTACAGCCCCAGCTGGCGCACGGACTCGGCGAACTGGGCGAAATCGACGGGCTTGCGGATATAGCTGTTCGCGCCGAGCTTGTAGCTTTCGACCTTGTCCCGTTCCTCGCTCGAGGTCGTGAGGATGACGACGGGGAGCAGGCGGGTCTTCTCGTCGGCGCGGATGCGCCGGAGGACCTCGAGCCCGTCCATGCGCGGCATCTTGAGGTCGAGGAGGATGACCTGCGGCAGGAGGCAAGGATCGCGGCCGGCGTATTTTCCTGTGCAGAACAGGTACTCCAGGGCTTCGACCCCGTCGCCGGCCAGGTCGACCGAGTTGGCGACGTGGCTTTTCGCCAGGGCCCGCATCGTCAGCACGACGTCGTCGGGATTGTCCTCGACAAGAAGGATGCTTTTGGCTTTCATCGGACCTCTCTTTCTTCCGGCTCGCCGGCGAGCGTGAAATAGACCGTCGCGCCCTGGCCTGGCCGGGCCTCGATCCAGACCCGTCCCCCATGGCGCTCGATGATGCGCTTGACCGTCGCCAAACCGATCCCCGTGCCGGGGAAATCGCGCATGGTATGCAATCTCTGGAAAGGCTGGAAGAGCTTGCCGGCAAAGGCCATGTCGAACCCGGTGCCGTTATCCTTGAAGAAAAAGGCCTGCCCGCCCCCCGCCGGGGCCGCCCCGAATTCGATCCGGGCCTTCTCGCGCTGGGACGTGAACTTCCAGGCGTTGTCGATAAGATTCCTGAGGACGACGCTCAGCAGGCGCTCGTCGCCTTGGCCGACGAGGTCGTCGGCCACGACGATCTCGGCCTGCCTCTCCGGGTGGAATTTCCGGAACTCCTCGAAGATCTTGCGGGCCATGCGGGTCAGGTCGACGGGGCCCCGGAGCATCTCGACTCGCGTGACCCGCGAAAGGTTCAAGAGATCGTCGATGAGCTGGCCCATCTTCTCGACCGCGGCCACGATGCGGTGCAGGGAGTCCCGGCCTTGCTCGTTGAGCTGGGCGTCGCAGTCCTCGACCAGAACCTGGCTGAACCCGCCGATCGTCCTCAGCGGGGCCCTGAGGTCGTGGGAGACGGAGTAGGCGAAGGCCTCCAGCTCGCGGTTCGCCGAGTCGACGTCCTCCTTGGCCAGGCGCAGCGATTCGAGGGCCACGCGGAGCCCGCGGTTGGCGGCCTCGGATTTCTCCCGCTCGCTGGCGAAGTCGTCGAGAAGGTTCAGCATGGCCCGCTGCGTCTCCTCGAACCGGACTTTCTCCCCGGCGAAATCCTCGAGGATATTGAGGGAGGCCCGCTGGAGCTCTTCGAGTCGCGACTTCTCTTGCGAGAGGTCCCCGACGACGTTGAGGAGCGCCGCGGCATAATCGTCCCGGTTGCGAAACCCTGAGGCTTCGGGGACGCGCGTCAGGCCGTCGGTCATGACGTCGCCCGGCCTCCCGGACCGCCCTGGCGAAGCTTCTCGACTTCCTGGCGCAGCTCGTCGATCTCCTTCTTGAGCTCGATCATTTTCAGCTCGCGGCCGACGGTCAGCTTCTGGAAGCGCTCGAGCTCCGCCAGCCGCTCGAGCTCACGGGCCTGATGCTCCTCGCGGGACCTCTGCTCGGCGACTTTGGCCTCGGCCTGCCTCTGAGCGGTGACGTCACGGGCCGCGGCGAAAACGCCCAGGACCCGGCCCTGCGGGTCCAGGTAGACGGAGGCGTTGTAGAGGACCGACGTCAGCCGGCCGTCCCTGTGGCGGATCGTCAGCGGGTAATCGGTGACATAGCTTTTAGCGAAGACCCGCTCGTAGCCGCGGCGGGCCTCGTCCGGCTCGGTGAAGTAGTCCGAGAAATCCGTTCCGATAAGCTTTGAGCGCGGGATGCCGGTGACCTTCACCGTGGCTTCGTTGACGTCCGTGATCTTGCCCTCGGGGCTGATGGTCACGAACGGATCCAGGCTGGCCTCGATCAGGCTCCTGGCGTACTGGGGCGAGGCCTCGGGCGAGTCCGGGATGCCGGCCCCCTTCCGGACCCGCTTGTTCTTAACGACCGTCCCTTCCATCATCGGCCTCCTCATGGGCGGGGCAGGGGCCTCTTCGAGGCCGACGCCCTGGCAGGAGAGTCAAACATCCGCTGGCCATGCCCGGTTTCTCCAGGTTAGCAGGCGGCATTAACGGTCCGAAACGTAAGGGCAATTATCCGCCAAACATCGTGAGGAGTCAATTTTCTAGACGAGGCCTGCCTTCGATGCGCCCGCCAGGTCGTCTCGGGGAGGCCGGGGTGCTAAAGCCGCGGGGAGCTCACTCAGACCGGCTTGATCATTTCGGCGGCGAGCAGGTCCGCCAACTTGTCGAAGGATTGGCTCCAGCCCTGCCGCGCGTTCTTCATATCTTCGCCGGGCGGGATGCCGGCGTGGCTCAAGGTCAGCTTGGTCTTTCCGCCGCTCTCCTCGAAGGTCACGGTCTGCAACATCTCCCGTGCGAAGTCGGGCCTCATCCCGTAGGACGTCGCCGACACGATGTTGCCCTTCTCGTCGGCGAAGCTGTCCGTGGCCACGATCCGCTCGAAAGGTACGATCTCGCGATAGAAACCGGTGTTGCAATAATCCTTGCCCTCCGCTGATCGCATACAGAAAAAGTAGGTCCCGCCGACGCGGAGCGAGATCCGGCAGACGGGCGTGGTGAAGCCCTTGGGCCCCCACCAGCGCCTGACGAGATCCGGGTCCGTCCAAGCCATCCAGACGCGCTCGCGGGGCGCGTCGAAGACCCGATCGATGACGAGGATCGAGCCGGGCGGCGGGGTCGTCAAGGATTGGCGGTTCTTCGGGTCCATGATGTTCCTCCCTCGAATAGAACTTTCTTCCCTGATAAGAATGGCAAGAAACTTGCCAAGTTCACGTCCCATGGAAAAGGGGGGCACGCCTGATGAAAGCGGGGGAATAGGTCGGGCTGGGCGGCCGGACGGTTCGAATATCCTGTGGCGCAGGACACCTTCCTCTGAGAGGGGAACGGCGGGACGTCCGGGCGACTTGGCCTTGGGGTCGGATTCGGAGATATTATCAGGCGGTGCGGTTGACCAGGACGTGGCGGTCTTCGACGCGCTTCGTGAAGCCGGTTTTGTCGAAGTACTCGAGGATGGCCTGGGCGTACTTCCGGGAGAGACCAAGGCGGTCGCGGAGCTCGGCGATGGTGACGCTGCCGTGGCGCTCGACGAGGCCGGAGACCGCGGCGCGCGCCGCCTCGAGGGCCTCGCGGTGGTAGATCACCTTGGGCGCGAGCCGGACGAGATCGCCGGAGCGGAGCAGGCCGTTCAGGACGGGGTTGAACACGGACGGGTTCAGACCGAGCTTCGTCCGGACCTCGTCTTCGAGCGGGGCGGAGAAACGGGCGGTCCGGAAGGCGCCTTCGACCAGCGAGCGGAGACCGGCTTGGATCGGGTCGACTTTCGGCTCCCGACCGGCGAGACCGACCTCGGCGTCCTTGCGGAAAAGAACGCCCCCGGCGACGAGGACGTCGAGGACCACTTTGAGCGTCGCCGCGTCGCCCGTCTCGAGGAAATCCGCACGGATGTCCGAAAAGGGCATGGTCGGGCGGGCCGGGTTCTTTTCGAAATAGGCCCGGACCGCGGCGACGAGTCTGTCGGAGAGACTCGCGTAGCCGGTGCGGTGGAGATATCGTTCCGGCTTCTCGCCGGGGATGGCGACGAGGCTCGAATCGGCGACGAGTGCGGCGACGGCCGCGGCGACTTCGGGCTCGCCGCGGCCGAGCTTTCGGGCGATCTCCCGGACGGTCTGGGGCCGGCCCCCGGCTTGGGCGGCCATCTGTTCAACGGCGTCGCGGGACGAACCCCCGAGCTTCTCGAGGCCCTCGAGGACGCCGCCGCCGAAGCGCTTGTGCTTTTCGGGCGCGGCGTCGAGCACGCGGCCGCCGCCGATCGTCACGATCGGGGAGAAGGAGCGGATGACGAAACGGTCGCCGGGGAGAGCGACGGTCGGCCGTTCGAGAACGAGCTGAACGGCCGCCGAGGCTCCGGGGGGGACCGCCTGCGCGCCGATGATCGCCAGCCGGGCCATGACCTCGTCGGTGCCGACGTGGAGCCGGACGCGGTCGCGGTGCTTGATCTCGCGCGGGGCGGAGGCGAGGACGTCGAGGCGGGCGTCGAGGCGCGCCGTGGGGGAAAGGGTCCCGATCGCGGCGGCGACCTGGCCGCGGCGGAGATCCTCCTTGGCGATGTCCTGGAGATTGAGGGCCGTGCGCCGGCCGATCGCGGAATGGTCCGCTTTCGATCCGTGGACCTGGAGCCCGCGGACGCGGGTCTCGAGCCCTTCGGGGTAGATGGCGATGCGGTCGCCCGTGCGGACGGTGCCGGCCAGAATGGTGCCGGCGACGACCGTCCCGAAGCCGTGCATGGTGAAGACCCGGTCGATGGGCATGCGGAAGACGCCGCTGTCGGGGCGCGGGCCGACGCGGAGGCCGATCGCGCGCAGGGCCGCCTTGAGATCGGGGACGCCGGCCCCGGTCAGCGCGGAGACGGGGAGGATCGGCGCCTCGGCCAGGAACGAGCCTCGGACGAAGTGGCGGACGGCGGCCGTGAGCTCGGCCAGGCGCGCCTCGTCGACGAGATCGCACTTGGTCAGGGCGATCAGGCCAAGCTTGATGTCGAGGAGCTTGAGAATGTCGAAGTGTTCGCGGGTCTGGACGGCGACGCCCTCATCGGCGGCGACGACGAGCAGGGCGGCGTCGATGTTGCTCGCGCCGGCGGCCATGGTCCTGACGAACTTCTCGTGGCCGGGCACGTCGATGAAGACCATCTGTTTCGGGTAGGCCGGGTCATCGAGGAAAACGAAGCCCAGCTCGATGGTCATGCCGCGGGCTTTCTCCTCGGGCAGGGTGTCCGGGTCCGTCCCTGTCAGGGCCCTGACGAGGGTGCTCTTGCCGTGGTCGATGTGCCCGGCGGTGCCGATGATGACGTGGTCGAGGTCGGGCATGGTCAGGAGCGCGGCGGACAGGCGCGGAGGAGGATGCGCGGCCGGGCCTTGCGCAGGACGCGGCCAATGACCGCGGCCTCGGGGACGCCCTTCTTGTGGAGGGCGGCGAGGAGGGCCGGGGCCTTGGACTTGCGCACGGCCATGAGCAGGCCGCCGGAGGTCTGGGGGTCGTAGAGGAGCGTTTCGAGGTCCTCGCCGGCGGACTTGTCGCGCTTGACGAATGGCGCGGCGTACTCGCGGTTGCGCTCGACCGCCCCGGAGACGACGTCGCCGCGGATGAGATCGAGGACGCCCGGGAAAACGGGGATGGAGGCGCCGTAGATCTCGATCTCGACGCCGCTCTGGGAGGCCATTTCGGAAAGATGGCCGGCCAGGCCGAAGCCGGTGATGTCGGTCGCCGTCGTGACGCCGGCCGCGGACATGAGCCCGGCCGCTGTGCGGTTGAGGGCGCGCATGGAGCGCTCGGCGGCGGCCAGGCCGTCGGCGGGGGCGCGGCCGATCTGGCGGGCGAAGCTCAGTGTGCCGGTGCCGAGGGGCTTGGTCAGGATGAGGAGATCGCCGGGCCGGGCTTTGCTGTTGACGGTCATCTTGCGCGGGTCGACGACGCCGGTCACGGCGAAGCCGAGCTTGATCTCGCGGTCCTTGATGCTGTGGCCGCCGAGGAGGGCGACGCCGGCCTCGCGGAGCTTGTCGACCCCGCCCTGGAGCATCCGGTTCATGATCCGGGGCGACAGCGATTCGATGGGAAAGGCGACGATGGAGAGCGCGGTCAGGGGCTTGCCGCCCATGGCGTAGATGTCGCTGACGGAGTTGGCCGCGGCGATCTCGCCGAAGGCGTAGGGATCGTCGACGACGGGCGTGAAGACGTCGACCGACTGGACGAGGGCGGTGCGGGGCGTGAGCTGGTAGACGCCGGCGTCGTCGCAGGTCTCCGAGGAAACGAGGACGCGCCGGTCGCGGATGCGGGGGAGGCCCGAGAGGGCCCGCTTGAGGTCCTCCTGGCTGATCTTCGAGGCGCAGCCGGCGTTCTCGACGAGCGTCGTCAGAGCCACGTCCTCGGGGGCGTCCTCTTCGCGCTCGCCGGCACAGAGGCAGACGTTCTTCAGCTTGAAGAGATCGCAGGGGCAGGGGTTCTGGGGATTGCAGATGCAATGGCCGAGCGCGATCGATCGGCCCATGATGCGCCTGCGCCTGGCAAAAAATGGGGACGTTTCTGTTTTTGGCGCCTTCATCATGACAGCGCCTTGATCAGCGTCTGTTCGATGAGGGCGTCTTCCCCGGGCTGGATCGTCCGGACGTCGAAGAGGACGGCGTCCTTGTGGATGCGGGCGAACACGGGCGGCGTCGAGAAGCGGAGGCGCCGGGAGAGCTCCTCGGGCGCGAGTCCGGGCGTGCGGATGGCCAGGACCTTGGTCGGCAAGGTCTCGACCGGGACCGCGCCGCTTCCGACTTGGGACGCGCCGTCCTCGACCGAAACGGCGACCGAGGCCGGCAGGGACTTGCGAAGGGAGGCGGCCAGCTTTTTCGCCCGCCGGCTTAGCTCGTCGGGGGTCAGGGCGAGCATGCGGTAAATGGGATGGCGCTCGGTGAGCTTGTCGGGCGCGAGGAAGAGCTTGAGCGTCGATTCTAGCGCCGCGAGGGTGAGCTTGCCGCAGCGGAAGGCCCGGGCGAGCGGGTTCTTGCGGATCTTCTGGATCCAGGCGGACTTGCCGATGATGATGCCGCTCTGGGGGCCGCCGATGAGCTTGTCGCCGCTGAAGCAGACGATATCGGCTCCGGCGCGGACGCTCGACTGGACGAGGGGCTCGTCGGTCAGGCCGAAGGGGGCCAGGTCGACGAGGGCGCCGCTGCCCAGGTCGTCGACGACGGGAACGCCGCGAGCGCGCCCGAGGGCGGCCAGGTCCTCGATCGACGGCTCCTCGGCGAAACCGACGATGCGGTAGTTGCTGTGATGGACGCGCAGGATGGCCCCGGTCGCCTCGGTGACGGCGGCCTCGTAGTCGCGGAGGTGGGTCTTGTTGGTCGTGCCGACCTCGCGAAGGACGGCGCCGCTCGTGGCCATGACGTCGGGCATGCGGAAAGAGCCGCCGATCTCGACGAGCTGGCCGCGCGAGACGACGACCTCCTTGCCCCGGGCGAGGGTGTTGAGGATGAGGACGGTCGCCGCGGCATTGTTGTTGGCGACGGTAGCGGCTTCGGCGCCGGTGAGCTCGCGGAGAAGCGATTCGACGTGCCGGTCGCGGGAGACGCGCTGGCCCGATTCGAGGTCGAGGGCCAGGGTCGAATAGCCCGATGCGACAGCGTTGAGGGAGTCGATCGCGGCGGCGGGCAGGACGGCCCGGCCGAGGCCCGAGTGCATGATGACGCCCGTGGCATTGACGGCCGGGGCGAGGGATGGTGAGAACTTTCTCTCGAGGCGGGAGCGAAGGCGGTCGATGAGGGCTGGGGCCGAAACGTCGGGAGCGTCAGGGGCGGCCGTTCCGTCCGTGGCGGGCCCTGGGGCCGCGGCGATCGCCGCCCGGACGTCGCCGAGGGCGTCCCGGGCGGAGGCCGTCACGGCCTCACGTCCGAACCGGTCGACGAGGGGGCCGACGCCGGGCTCGGACAGAAAGGCATCGAGAGAGGGGATGTTTCGATAGGCCGTCGTTTTCGTCATGTCGGTCATTGGCGACGGGACCGGGTCCTTCTATTTTTGGAGGGTCTTGAAACGGATCTTGCCGAAGATCTCCGGATGAACGTCGGCGCCCGCGCCGGACGCCGCTAAGGGCACGGCGATCTCGAAGGTCAGCTCCTTCGGCGGCAGGCACGATTCGTTGTTGCAGGCCTGGTAGCTCAAGGCGCCCTTGAGCGTCCGGGGCCCCGCGGCCAGGCCGTCCCTGGCCTTGATGAGAGCTCCCAAGAAGACTTCGCCTTCGTAGACGACAAGCTCGGCCTCCGAATAGGCAAAGCGGGCCCGCCGGCCCTTCGGGTAGGAGATCTCGAGGACCTCAAAATCGGGGTTTTCGTCGATGACGAGTGCGGTCGGGATCAAGAACTCGTCGAGGGGAGCGTTGTCGTTGATATGATAGCCCGTCTGGACCTTGAGGATGAGGGCCGCTTTGAAGGTTTCGCCGGGGCGAACGACATCGCGGGAAATGAGCGCTTTGGCCTCGACGACCTGAACGTCCTCCTGGGCGATGAGAGCCGGCGCGAACATCAACGCTGCGGCTGCGAAAACGAAGAATTTCTTGCTGGACATCTCGCTGTCAATTAGAGACGTTTACCCTCTT
>JADGNU010000321.1 GCA_017883305.1 Candidatus Aminicenantota bacterium
CCGCCACATGTGGCCGATCGCTCCAGCCCAGATCCAGGGATAGCCGTCGCCCCAGGAGCAGAGGCTGTGGACGATGGGGCGGCCGGCGGCGCGCTGGGCCTTGCTCAAGTCCGAATAAGCCTGGACGATGTCCTGGCCCTGGCTGTTGCACCAGTCGATCTTGATGTAATCGGCGCGCCAATCGGCGAAGGCCCTCATATCCTCGAGCTCGTGGCCTTTAGTGCCCGGCATGGCGGTGCTGCAGGTCTTCGTCCCGGCATCGGTGTAAAGGGCGTATTTGAGGCCTTTCGTGTGGATATAATCGCCGAGGCCTCGGAGCCCCGAGGGATAACGGGACAGATTCGTCGTGAGCGTCCCGTCCCTGCCGCGCGAAAAGCAAATGCCCTCGTCGGGGCCGACATAGGCGTAGCCGGCGTCCTTCATGCCGCTCGCGGCGAGCGCGTCGGCGATCTCCTTGATCAGCTTTTCATTCTGCGGCTCTTCACCGAAGATGTTCCAGGGATACCAGCCCATGGGGGGCGTGAGGGCGAGCCCGTCGACCTCGGCGTGGGCTCTTTGCGGCAGGCCCGCAGGGCGCGGAATTTGGGACCGGGCCGCCGCTATCAAAATAAGAAGGAGCGAGCCGGCCACCGCCAATCGAGACAGACGGACCATGGATAGGAATCGGTCTCCGCGGGTTATCGGAATGGGCACGACATTTCCCTCCGTCAAAGCTCCGTTCGGCCGGGCGTTTGGATCGCGGTCATGACCTGAAGTGAGCGCATTTTATCATGCGACGAGGCCGCAAAACAACGTCCGGCGGCGGCCGGGAAACGCCGGGAGATCGGCCCCGAAGCCTTCCGTTCGAGGGAGCCTTGGATTGTCTCGCACGGATGTCTATCGTATAATCGACGCGGTCCACGGACCGGCTGCCGCCCGGGTGGCGGAATAGGTATACGCACGACACTTAAAATGTCGCGGCCGTAAGGCCTTGCGGGTTCGAGTCCCGCCCTGGGCATTTCTTCTCCTCACGCCGCGCTGAAGACGCGTCGGCGAATTCTGCCTGATCTTCGAATAGGATTCTAGGCTCGGGGTAACGCATGCCGATGACACCCTATTTTGAGCGGCCGTCGTTCCAGACGAAGTCGCCGTGCTCGAAACTCCAATCGTTGCCGAACCAGCCGATGGCCCGGATACCGTCCGTCCCTGAGCGCAATGCTTCGGCGGAGACGAGCATCAGATCGGGGAATCCGGCGCCGCTGATGAAGTACTGCCCCGGAGAGGCCGCGATCCAGCCCGCTTTCCCGGTCCAGGCGACGGCACCGACCGAAGCGACGTCGCTGCCGGGACGGGGCCTGACAAAATAAGCCGCGTAGTCCTGACCTGTGAATAGCTTCTCCCCTATCCGGGCCCGGCCGTTCCGGACCTCGACCGGCGAGCCCTCAAGGAGCTTCGCCCACGCGGCGTTCGTATCGGCGTTGCCATAGAGGATGACGCTGCGATCTTTGAATTTGGCGGGATCGAACGCCGTGTCGGGCACGATCTCGATCCCCGCGTTGCCGCGGACCCAGAACGTCTCGGCGTCGAAACGGGCCTTGCCGAAGCTTCGGGCGTCCTCGGCGGCATCACCGCGCGTGCCGTAGACAAATATGAAACCATGGCGGAAGGCGTCCTTGAAGCCGCCCGAACGAAGGGCACCCTTCGAGCCCGGCCCGGGGGGAGTGCTCACCGTCCATCCTTTTTCGCCCCGCTCGAGAAAGATGCGGCTTTTGGCCTCGACGGCAGGAGCCTCCGACTTGGACCCATCGAGCTCGAACGCGACTGTGTTCGCCGCACCGCCGGCCGCCGGGGTTGCCGCCGCGCTCGTCGCCGCCGGCAGGATATCGATCGCCAGCCGCTCGACGTTCTCCGTCGTTCCTTTGAACACTCTCCCCGCGTCGTCCCTCTCGATCGTGACCCTGCTGTATTCGAGCGGGCGCTGCTGGGCCAGGACCTCGACCCAGCGTGACCGCGACGCGATCCCCGGGTTGGCGGTGACGAATTCGATCCGCTTGATCTCGGCGTCCGCCGGCCTCACGTGTTCCTTCAGGAATTGGAAGAGCGGCGGCCAGTCGACGCACTCGTTCCCCCACCAGTGCCCGGCGCCGGGCCGTTCATAGTAGGCGAAATCCGGATGGAACCCGCCTAGAAGCTCGCGCATATGCCGGGCTTGCTCCACGGGCACGTTATCGTCCTGGTCGCCGTGAAGGATGAAGATCCCATAGTTGAGGAAGTTTTTGGCGAGATTCGTCGTCTCGCTCGGGTTGTTCGCCCTGAGGAGCATCTTCTCCACCGGTGACGGGTCCTTGTACACAGCTCCACCGCCGTACGAAGTGAAGCTGTACCAGCCGGCGCTCGGCGCGATGGCAGCCCAGGGACCGGGGATGGTCGCGCCCACCTGCCAGGTGCCGTGCCCGCCCATGGAATGCCCGGTGAGGTAGGTCCGGGCCGGGTCCGCCCCGAAGAGGCGCGTCGCCTCGGCCAGGACCTCGAGGGCGTCGAGCCGGCCCCAATCTTCCCAGTCGAAGCCATAAGGACGGCGGTTCGTGGCCGCCACGATCCAGGCCCAGTCCTTGGGTTTGTAGGCTCGGGCCTGCCCGATCCCCTCGACGCTCGCGCCATGGAGGGTCAGGATGAGGGCCGGCTTAGGGCCCCCCTTCTGCCCATCCCCGTTGATCATTGGCACGACACCAAAGTACTGGACGCTCCGGTCGATCTCGCTGAGGAACGTCCGCGAATAGTGAGCCGTCGGAAGCACGGCCTTGAGATCGACCGCAAACGGAGGCGTCTCGATTACGCGCCGCCCGGCCCTCGCTCTGGCCCTGATCTCGACCTTGACCGGGCCCTCGGCGGAGGGCGCATCGATGGCCAGGGACACGGCCAGCTTCTGAGTCAAGAGAGGCGCGACGGTCGTATCGAGGCGTGAGCTTCCCTC
>JADGNU010000104.1 GCA_017883305.1 Candidatus Aminicenantota bacterium
TTTCTTTCTCTCCAGACCATTTTCCCCAAGTTATGCAGCGAATCCCGGTGACCATAACGGCGGGGAAACACCCGTTCCCATTCCGACCGGGGAAATCAAGCCCGCCCGTGCCGATGGTACTGCCAGGCCTGCTTGGCGGAAGAGTAGGTCGTTGCCGGATTTATTTTGATGCTTAACGCTCGAGCAAACGATATACAGGATTCGCGTGTTTCGCGGCGTAACATTGCTGGGCCAAGCGGGAGACCTGTTCCCCTCCGGTTATCAAGAAACGCTGGATAGAGCGTCGGACTTCGAATCCGCAGGTCGCCCGTTCGAATCGGGCCAGGCGCGCTCTCTCTTTTTCTCCATATTCCCCGAGAAAATCGGGATTAGCCTCTCGGGAATTGACACCTCTCCAGGGCCGGCATATGCTTATTTCATAAGGGGAAGGGTGAATCTCGAGCCGAAGCAAGTGATTCCACGAAAAGGGATTCCCTATCCTTTGTGTCTGTTCGCCAATGGGAGAGCATGTAATGCTACAACGTCCCGCCGCAATTACCCCAAACTGCGTTGCTCTCCATGAACATCGAACTTGATGTCACCCACCGCTGTAATAAACATTGCCCACTGTGCAACCAGAGAGTACAATTCAGCGACTACGACTTTCTGACATGGTCTCAATACGACCAACTCTTGTCGGCGCTACGGGGAAGAAGGGTGACCTTTCTTGGCCTTACAGGCGGTGAACCTCTGCTTCATCCCCACTTCGAAACACTCGTTCGCCGACTCCGTTCCGACCTACCACGTACTCGCCTGACGCTGGCCACAAACGGTAGTCTTCTGCCCACCCTCCCACTTGACATTATCAATGCCTTCTCTCTAATCAGGATAACCTGGTATCCGGCGTTCAACGACAACATCACTCGCAGCTACTCAGCATACCCCAACGTGCTTGTCAGCGATGGGCGCCATTTTAGAGATCCGTCTCTAGTCAGCCGGTTGTCTGACCGTCAGCTTGCATGGCCTGCGCGACACTGCAGCCTCCAACTCTGTTATGTTGTCGGCAGTGCCGTGTATCCTTGTTGCCATGGCAGAACAATCGAACAACACTGGCGCACTCCGTCGGTCCACGTCCCTGTGACGCCTGATTTTCCAGAGTCGCTCCGCCGAGTCGACATCAAAGCCGTCTGCCGGCACTGCTATCTAGCCACTATTTTAGCTTCAAGCGTCGATCAGCGCCTCAGGCATTACAAAGATAACTGTCAGGAGTGGGCAAGTGATCACGCAGCGCCCCTTTGGCTCCTGTACCTTCGCTGTCGGCGCCGGCACTATATTGGCAAGCTTCATTTGACGCAGGATAAATAGCCTTCGACTAAGTTGTAGCCTATTTATTAGGAATCGATTAGAAACGCCGATCCGGGTCCCTCGAATCCGCAGGTCGCCCGTTCGAATCGGGCCGGGCGCGCTCTCTCTTTTCCCCCGGGAAGTCCGTCAAGATCAGCGACTTCGACGCACGGCCAGGCCCGGAAACAAAATAAGCAGGATACAGGGGGAATAAGTCGTTTTTAGGCCCCAACCCGTCAAAAAAACCGACACCCGCGAATTCGTCAATAAGACCTTGTCCCTTCATATCGGAGCAAAGATCTTCTTTCAAATCTCGCGGAGGCTCGCCAACTAGGAGCAAAATAAGCTCAGGCCATTCCTCCGTACGATTCGATAAGCGCCCTGAGCGTCATGATGTGGGATTTGTCACCCTTCGCCAGGCTTCCGAAAAGGGTCTTCATGCTCGAGTCTGCGAAGACTACGGAGGCCGTAATGTGGATCCTCTCGAATCTCTCCTCCAGGTCGAGCAGTTTCCTGAGCCCATCGAGGAACCGGATGCTTCCCTGTTCGAGGGAAACATGGAGGGACCTGGCCTCGTCGAGGCCGGCGGCCGCCTCGACCGAGTCCATCCGGATTCCCTTTAGGAGGTCCGGATCCGCATCGTGAAAGCTTATGCCACTCCGGATAATGTTGGCGTGGTTGATCTCCGCGCTTGCCAGCATTCTGAGCTGCGCGGCGACAGGCTGATCACCGGAGAGCTCTGCGGTGAATTCATAGATCTTCGAGATCTCAGTCTCGAGCTCCAGGGCAAGGTCGAGGAACTTCGTGATGTCCATGCTGACCTCCTTCTGCGGCCGCCCGAGCCCGGGCGCCCCATCATTGAAAAAATGCTCCGTAACCGGCGACGATGAGGGCCAGCGCGCCGATACCGATTCCCATCAAAGAAGCTGTGTTATGAAGCTGACCTTCGCGGTTTAAGCATCGATGTCAAGGTACCTGCTTCCCAGTAATGACCTGCCCCGGCTCAATATACTACCTGCGCAATGAGATTTTCAAGTATTGCGGTCTCTGCAATTTAAAATTCTAAAGGAGGGACTTCGAATCGAAGGTCGCCCGTTCGAATCGGGCCAGGCGCGCTCTCTTTTCTCCCCCTGTTATACCTAGAGAATCATCACGCCGCGGTCACACGGACGGTACGCGGATAACGCCGTGGCCGGGGAGCCTTCCAGGATCCGTCATCCAATCTTCTTCTGAATGAGCTTATTGATGCCCGCTTCCAATCTGCCTGTAGAAACGCATGCCTTTTGTCCCGCCTCAAATACGGAATTTATCTTGATCTCACAGCCGTCCGTCTTTAATCTCTTGACGAAGATATTGAAATGACCCCGCACATCCCAGGTTGAATACTCCTTTTGTGGTTTCTCCTCGTCTTGACGGATGGGGAGCAATTGACCGCAATCGCAATATCCGTCTTTGGGATTTTGGCCCTGGAAATTGATCCAATCTATCGTGATGAGACCTGACTCCTTTTCGAGATTGCCGATTGGCAAGTTCAGCTCAGCGACCGCTTCGATGGTCGCCTGCCAGACAGCATCAAAAGGCTTGTTGCAAGGGAAAGTGTTTTGGATTTGACGAGGCTCTGGGGGCGTATATTTGATGGTCGCGCAAGCTCCAATCATAAGAAAGATCCCTAACACCAAACAGAGTCTTTTCAAGTTTGGCCTCCGACGATACGTTACTCTTTGACTTGATAGTATCTCCGCGCTCGCGTTGAAGTCAATGCGATATCTCCTGCCGGATTGTGGAAATGTCTTGAGTGACGTGCCATAATAGCTGAAATCTAATCATATGAGTCAGGTGATTGAATGCGAGGGAGGTTCCGCATGTTAGCCAGCCCTAAGCTCCGAACCCCGTCATCCCCAGGCCGGCCCAGGCCCAGCCGTGGGGCTTTTTTCAGGGCCGCGGCGGCGGCGCTGGCGGCGGCCGGCCTCGTGGCATGCGCAACGATGGACGGGATCACGAGGCGGACGGCGGATTCGCCGCAGCATCCCTGGGTGCCGTCGGCCAAAGAGACGAGACCTCCTGAGCCCCTTCTGTCCCCCTCGATCCCCGCAGAGCTCCAGACGGCGGGAAGGGCCTGGACGCTCGCCGACATCGTCGATGTCGGCCTCTCCAACAATCCCGGGACACGCGCGGCCTGGAACGCGGCCCGGGCCGCGTCGGCGGCCGTGAGCATGTCCCTGGGCGCCTATCTCCCTCAGCTCGAGGCGAACCTCCCCCTCACCAAGCAGAAAATGGCCTTTGCCGGAGGCCGCTTCATCGTCGATCAGACGACCCTGACCCCGACGGCCAGCCTGAACCTCCTGCTCTTCGATTTTGGGGGCCGGGAGGCCGACGTCCGGTCCGCCCGGCTGGCGCTCGAAGCGGCCAATTGGGTCCAGAACGCGACCCTCCAGAACGCCATCCTCCAGATCGAAAGCGTCTATTATCAGTATCTGTCGGCCAAGGCGCTTCTCGAGGCCCAGGAAGCCAGCCGCAAGGGCGCTCAGGCCAACTATGACGCCGCCAATGACCGCCATCGGGCCGGCGTCGCCACCATCGCCGACGTCCTCCAGGCTAAGACCGCCCTCTCCGCGGTCGAGCTGCAGATCGTGACGATGCGGGGGCTCCTGCAGACGCTCCACGGCGCCCTGGCCAACGCGATGGGCCTCCCGGCCAACGCCGCGTTCGAGGTCGCGGAGGGTCTTCCCGAGGACATCCCGTTCGAGTCCGTGGCCAAGCAGGTCGACCTCTGCATCCGGGACGCGGAAGCCAAGCGGCCGGACCTGGCGGCGGCCCGTGCCATGGCCCTGGAGGCCGAGGCCGGCGTCAGAAAAGCCCGTTCGACGTTCTTTCCGGCCTTCACCCTGAGCGGCAATATGGGCCGGATCTACTACACAAACAATCAGCCTTCGAACCCGTTCTATTCGATATCGCTTTCGGTCAATCTGCCCTTCCTTTTCGGGCTCCAGCAATATGCGGTCCTCGCGGCCAAGGCTCAGGCCGAGGTGGCCCGTGACCAGATGACGGAGCTCGGCCGGGGGATCGAGCTCCAGGTCTGGACGAGCTATTACGGTCTCAAGACCTCTGAGCAGAAGATCACCACCGCCCGTGACCTGCTGTCCAGCGCCCAGGCCTCTCAAGACGTGGCCCTCGGACGCTACAAGGAAGGCGTCGGCAGCATCCTCGATCTGTTGGCCGCCGAGTCCGTCCTCGAAAACGCTCGCGTCCAGGTCATCCAGGCTCGATCCGATTGGTTCCTGGCGCTGGTCCAGTTCACCCACGATACCGGGGCCCTGGAGCCGCCCTCAGCTGCGGCCAAGTCCGCCCCGCCGGCGATCCCGGAGAAAGGAGCTCACAGGCCATGACGACTTCCCTCTATAAGCTCACCGCAACGATTTCGCTCGCCGCGTTGATCGGAACGGCGGCCTGCTCGCCCTCCGGGAATAAGACGGCTGGAAGGGCCATGCCCGGGAGCCCGGTGGCCGTGGCCTCGGCGGAACAAAAGGACGTCCCCCTCGAGATCTCAGCGGTCGGCCGGGTCGAGGCCATCTCGACGGTTTCCGTCAAGGCCCAGGTCGGGGGTGAGGTCAAGGCGGTCTATTTCAAGGAGGGTCAGACCGTGCGGAAGGGCGAGCGCCTGTTCGCGATCGACCCGAGGCCCTCCGAGATCGCTCTGAGACAGGCCGAATCCCTCCTCGAGAAGGACCGGGCCCTGCTGAAGAACGCGGAGGCCGATGTCGCCCGCTACGCCAATCTCGTTCAGAAAGACTATGTCACCAAGGAGCAGTACGACGCGCTTGTCGCTAACCGGGACGTTCTTGCGGCGGCCATCAAGGCCGACGAGGCCAACGTCTCGAACGTGCGGCTCGAGCTCGAATATACGGACGTCCGCTCGCCGATCGACGGCCGGACCGGCAACCTGCTCATCGATCCGGGCAACATCATCAAGGCCAACGATACGACGGCCGCCGTGGTCATCGAGCAAATGAGCCCGATCTATGTCGCCTTCTCCGTCCCCGAACAGAACCTGCCCCGGATCAAGGAGTTCATGGCCAAGACTCCGCTCAAGACGGAGGCCGTTCCTGCCGGTAACGGACAGGTGCCGGTTTCCGGGGTCCTGACCTTCATCGACAACGCGATCGACCAGTCCACCGGGACCATCACTCTCAGGGCGACGTTCGACAACCCCGGAGGGACGCTCTGGCCCGGCCAGTTCCTGAACGTCCGCCTGCTGTTGACGACCGAACGCGGCGTGATCGTGGTCCCGTCCCAGGCCGTCCAAACCGGCCAGGCCGGCCAATTCGTCTTCGTCGTCAAGGACGACCTCACGGCCGAAATGAGGCCGGTCGAGGTCGGCCGGGCTTACGGCGAAGAATCTATCATCGCCAAAGGCCTGAAGCCCGGCGAGCGCGTCGTCACGGACGGGCAGCTCCGCCTCGCCCCGGGGGCCAAGGTCGAGATCAAGGCCGGCCGCTAGGAGGGATGGCGCTATGAGTTTCTCCGAGATCTTCGTCCGCCGGCCTGTGATGACGACGCTCGTCATGTCGGCGTTGCTCATCTCCGGCATCCTGGGCTATCGGCTGTTGCCCGTCAGCGACCTGCCGAACGTCGATTTTCCGACGATCTTGGTCAGCGCGGCCCTGCCCGGGGCGAGCCCCGAGACCATGGCCGCCACGGTCGCGACCCCGCTCGAGAAGCAGTTCTCGGCGATCCAGGGGCTGGATTCCATGACCTCGACCAACCAGCTCGGTTCGACCCAGATCACCCTTCAGTTCGCCCTGAGCCGGAACCTGGACGCGGCGGCCCAGGACGTCCAGCAGGCCATCACCTTCGCCTCCCGCCAGCTGCCGCCAGACATGCCCTCGCCGCCCATCTACCAGAAGACCAACCCGGCCAACACGCCGGTCATCTTCCTCTTGCTCTCCTCGCAGACGCTGCCCCTCTCGAAGCTCGACGATTACGCCCAGACCATGATGGCCCAGCGGATCTCGATGGTCAACGGCGTCGCCCAGGTCTCCGTCTACGGGGCGCAGACCTACGCCGTGCGGATCCAGCTCAACCCCGACGCCCTGGCCTCGCGCGGCATCGGCATCGACCAGGTCAGCCGAGCCGTCCAGGCGGGCAACGTCAACATGCCGACCGGGACGCTCTACGGTCCCAACAGAGCTTTCACGGTCCAGTCCACGGGCCAGCTCAGCACCGCCGCGGAATACCGCGAGCTCGTCGTGACCTATCGGAACGGCTCGCCGGTCCGGCTGAAGGACCTGGGCCGGGTGCTCGACAGCGTCCAGAACGACAAGGTCGCCGCCTGGTCCTATGGGAACGGGACGCACGAGCGCGGCGTCATGCTCGCCATCCAGCGCCAGCCGGGGACGAACACGGTCGCCGTGGCCGGCGCCGTCAAGACGCTCCTGCCCCTCTTCCGCTCGCAGCTCCCGGCCTCCGTCGATTTCCAGATCCTCTTCGACCGCTCCGAGTCCATCCAGGCCTCGGTCAACGACGTCAAGACGACCCTCATCATCGCCCTCATCCTGGTCGTCGGGGTCATCTTCCTCTTCCTGAGGAACGTCCGCGCGACGCTCATCCCCAGTCTGGCCCTGCCGTTCTCGATCATCGGGACGTTCGCCGTCATGCAGCTCTTCGGCTACAGCCTCGATAACCTTTCGCTCATGGCCCTGACCCTGTCGATCGGCTTCCTCGTCGACGACGCCATCGTCATGCTCGAGAACATCGTCCGCCACCAGGAGATGGGCGAAGGGGCCATGGAAGCGACCCTGAAGGGCGCCAAAGAGATCGGCTTCACGATCCTCTCCATGACCCTGTCCCTGGCCGCGGTCTTCATCCCCATCCTGTTCATGGGCGGCATCCTGGGGCGCCTCTTCCACGAGTTCGCTGTCACCATCGCCGCGGCCGTCCTCTTCTCCGGATTCGTCTCCCTGACCCTGACCCCGGCCCTCGCCAGCCGGATCCTCCGGGCGCCGGGGGAGGTCAAGCACGGGGCCCTATTCCGCGCCTCGGAGAAAGCCCTGCAGGCCATGATCCAGTTCTACCGTGTGACCTTGACCTGGGTCCTGAAGCGGCGGCGGCTGACGCTGGCCTTCACCGGGCTCATTCTCGTCCTGACCGTCGTCCTGTTCATCCGCATCCCGAAAGGCTTTCTCCCGAGCGAGGATTCGGGCCTGATCATCGGCGTCAGCGAGGCCGCCCAAGGCATCAGCTTCGCCTCCATGTCCGATCACCAGGAAGCCGCGGCCAAGATCATACAGGACGACCCGAACGTCGAGTCCTTCGTCTCGGCTATCGGCGGCATCGGAGCCAGCAACTCGGGCCGGATGTTCATCCGCCTCAAGCCCCGGAACCAGCGGCGGCTCAAGGCGGACGCGGTCATCGAGAGCCTGCGGCCGAAGCTCTTCGGCCTGACCGGGGTGAACATCTTCCTCCAGAACCCGCCGCCCATCACGGTTGGCGGCCGGTTCACGAAGAGCCTCTACCAATTCACCCTTCAGAGCCCCGACCTCGATACGCTCTACGGCAGCGCGTCCCAATTCGAGGCCCGGATGCGGGCCATGCCGGCCCTCCAGGATGTGACGAGCGACATGCAGCTCCAGAACCCCGAGGTCACGGTCGAGATCGAGCGGGACAAGGCCGTGGCCCTCGGGATCACGCCTTTCCAGATCGAGGACGCTCTCTACTACAGCTATGGCTCCCGCCAGGTCTCGACGATCTACGCCGCCACGAATCAATACTACGTCATCATGGAGCTCGAACCGCGGTTCCAGAACGACCCCTCCCAGCTCTCCAAGCTCTACATCCAGTCGGCGGCGGGGCGTCTGGTGCCGCTCGACGCCGTGGCCCGCCTGGTCCCGACGATCGGGCCGCTGACCATCAACCACTCGGGCCAGGCCCCCTCGGTCACGATCTCCTTCAACCTTCGGCCGGGCGTCTCCCTAGGACCCGCCGTGGACGAGATCTCGCGCGAGGCGCGGCAGGCGCTGCCGACCTCGGTCAGTACGTCGTTCCAAGGCCAGGCCCAGGCTTTCCAGTCCTCGATGAGCGGTCTGGGCTTCTTGTTGCTGATGACGATCGTCGTCATCTACATCATTCTGGGCATCCTTTATGAGAGCTTCATCCACCCGCTGACGATCCTTTCGGCCCTGCCGTTTGCGGGTTTCGGGGCCTTGGTGACGCTCGCCATCTTCCGGACCGAGCTCACCCTCTATGCCTTCGTCGGGGTCATCATGCTCATCGGGCTGGTCAAGAAGAACGGCATCATGATGGTCGACTTCGCCCTGGCCGCCGAACGCGGGGAGGGGAAGAACGCCGAAGAGGCCATCTTCGAAGCCTGCCTCATCCGGTTCCGGCCGATCATGATGACGAGCATGGCCGCCCTCCTGGGGACCCTGCCCATCGCCATCGGCTTCGGAGCCGGAGCCGAATCGCGGCGTCCGCTGGGATTGGTGGTCGTCGGCGGCTTGATCTTCTCCCAGCTGATCACGCTTTACGCGACGCCGGTCTTTTATGTCGTCTTCGACAATCTCCGGAGGCGTTGGGGGAAGGGGAGGGGGAAGGGGAGGGGGAAGGGCGGCTTGACGAGCTCCTGACGGCAACACAAGCGGGCCGTCTCGTGTTATAATTTCCTATTGGCGCAAACGATCTTGCCGCTTCGAGGAGGACGCATGAGACGACGTTTCCGGCCGCTCGGCTGGACGG
>JADGNU010000322.1 GCA_017883305.1 Candidatus Aminicenantota bacterium
CCTCATCGTTTTCAGCCTGGCCGGCATGCTGTTCACTTACGCCGTGCTTCGGCTTCAGCATCTTCTCCCCTTGAATCCCCAGAAATTCGGACCCGTTGGGCCCGACCTCGCCTTCAACACCGCGGCGAGCTTCACCACGAACACGAACTGGCAGAATTACGCGGGAGAATCTACACTGTCCTACTTTTCGCAGATGGTCGGGCTCGTTTTCCACAACTTTGTCTCGGCGGCTGCCGGCATCGCGGCGGCCGCGGCCCTGGTGCGGGGGATCGCCCGGCATTCGGCCAAGACGATCGGGAATTTTTGGGTCGACCTCGTCCGGATCAACCTCTATATCCTTCTGCCGATTTCGATCGTCTTCTCGCTCTTCCTGACCTCGCAGGGGATGATCCAGAACTTCAAGCCTTACGTCGGGGCGGTGGCCGTGGAGAGCGCGGCCGGACAGACCATCGCCCAGGGCCCGGCGGCTTCGCAAGTGGCCATCAAGATGCTCGGGACGAACGGCGGCGGTTTCTTCAACGCCAACGCCGCCCACCCGTACGAGAATCCCACTCCCCTGTCGAACCTCATTCAGATGCTCTCCATCTTTCTTATCCCCAGCGGCCTGACCTATTACCTCGGCCGGAAAGTCAAGAACCAGAAACACGGCTGGGCCGTCTGGAGCGCCATGGCCATTCTCTTTTTGGCCGCGGTGCTCGTCTGCTGGCGGTCCGAGAGTGCGGGCAATACCCGCCTGCAGGCTCTCGGCATCGACCCGGCCGGCGGCAATATGGAGGGCAAGGAAGTCCGCTTCGGCATCGCCGGCTCGAGTCTCTTCGCCACGGTCACGACCGCCGCCTCGTGCGGAGCGGTCAATGCCATGCACGACTCGTTCACGCCGCTCGGCGGCTTGGTCCCGCTCGTCAACATCCAGCTGGGCGAGGTCGTCTTCGGCGGGGTCGGTTCGGGCCTGTACGGGATGCTCGTCTTTGTCATCCTAGCCGTCTTCCTCACCGGCTTGATGGTCGGACGGACGCCCGAGTACCTGGGCAAGAAGATCGAATCCTATGACGTCAAGGTTTCCGTCCTGGCCGTGCTGATCCTGATCTTCTCGATCCTCGGATTCTCCGCCTGGGCCGCGACCAGCCGGTGGGGCCTGGCCGGGCTCGCCAACAAGGGCCCGCACGGCCTCAGCGAGATCCTCTACGCTTTCTCCTCCGGCACGGGCAACAACGGCAGCGCCTTCGCGGGCCTCAACGGCAACACGCCCTTTTATAACATCACCCTGGCTCTGGCCATGCTCTTCGGCCGGTTCATCATGATGGTGCCGGTCCTGGCCTTGGCCGGGAACATGGCCCGGAAAAGGCTCGTCCCTGCGAGCGAAGCGAGTTTCCCCGCGAGCGGCCCGACATTCGTCATCATCCTCATCGGGACCGTCCTCATCGTCGGCGCCCTCACCTTTCTGCCCGCCCTGGCCCTCGGTCCCATCGTCGAGCATCTCCTGATGACCGGATCGGGGATCCTGTACTAAGCGAGGATGACCGTGCTCACCAAGAACCGCTCGCTTTTCGACAAGGCCATTGTCGGCCGGGCGGCGCTCGCCGCCGTCAAGAAGCTGAACCCGTCCCACCTGCTCAAGAACCCCGTCATCTTCGTCACCGAAGTCGGCGCCCTGCTGACCACCCTGGGCCTGGTCATGCGGTCGAAGGGCGAGCCGGCGGGCTTCGTGCTCCAGGTTTCGGTCTGGCTGTGGTTCACGGTCCTCTTCGCCAACTTCGCCGAGGCGATGGCCGAGGGCCGGGGAAAGGCCCAGGCCGACGAGCTCCGCAAGCCGCGAGCTTGCACGACGGCCCGCCTCCTTCGGGACGACGGATCGGTCGAGTCCGTCCCCTCCGAGCGCCTGCGCAAGGGCGACCTGGTCATCATCTCGGCCCGCGAGATCGTCCCGGCCGACGGGGAGATCATCGAGGGCGCGGCCATGGTGGACGAATCCGCCATCACGGGCGAGTCCGCCCCGGTCATCCGTGAGGCAGGCGGCGACCGGAGCGCGGTGACCGGCGGGACGCGCGTCTTGTCCGATACCATCAAGGTCCGTGTCACGGCCGACCCGGGGAAGAGTTTCCTCGACCGGATGATCAGCCTCGTTGAGGGGGCGCGGCGCCAGAAGACACCGAACGAGATCGCCCTGACGATCCTTCTTTCGGCACTGACGATCATCTTCCTCGTTGTCATCATGTCGCTCAAACCCTTCGGCGTATATTCCGGGGTCACCTTGACGACGACCGTGCTCGTCGCTCTCCTCGTCTGCCTGATCCCGACGACGATCGGCGGCCTGCTGAACGCTATCGGGATCGCCGGCATCGACCGCATGGTCCAGAAGAACGTCCTGGCTATGAGCGGGCGGGCCGTCGAAGCCGCGGGCGACGTCGACGTGCTGCTCCTCGACAAGACCGGGACGATCACCCTGGGCGACCGCCAGGCCACGGCCTTTCTGCCGGCGCCGGGTGTCACGGTCGAGGAGATGGCTAGTGCGGCCCAGCTCGGGTCGCTGGCCGATGAAACGCCCGAAGGGCGGAGCATCGTCGTCCTGGCGAAGAAATATGGACTGCGAGGGCGCTCCATTACCGACATGCCCGGAGCGACGTTCATCGCTTTCTCCGCCCAGACCCGCATGAGCGGCGTCGACTTCGAGTCGCACCGCATCAGGAAAGGGGCCCCGGACGCGGTCCGGGAATTCACCGGGGAAAACATTCCCCTCGAGGTCGGCGATTCGGTCAGTCATATCGCTCTCCAGGGAGGGACGCCTCTTCTCGTGGCCGACGGAAGCAAGGTCCTGGGCGTTGTCCATCTCAAGGATATCGTCAAGGGCGGCCTGAAAGACCGCTTCGAGCGGTTCCGGGCCATGGGGATCAAGACGGTCATGATCACCGGCGACAATCCCCTCACCGCGGCGGCT
>JADGNU010000105.1 GCA_017883305.1 Candidatus Aminicenantota bacterium
AGCTCCGGGCGGAATCCACGATGGCCGAGCCCGGGACGGTCCCCTCCCCCGCCGCGGAGGAACCCGAGACGGAGGACCTGGGCGATGACGAGACCGAGGGGAACGGCGCGGGCGAAGCCGCGAGCGAAGCGGCCGGTGAAACCGCGGCTCCAGCCGAGGGCAACGGCGAGGCCGCCGAAGCCGTCAAGCGCCGCCGAACGACGAAGAAATGGCGGCCCCTGGCCGAGATGACCGACGAGGATGTCGAAAAGGAGCTCGAAGAATCGCGCGAGACGATCAACCGCTTAAAGGCAGTCAACGTGATGGCGTAAGAGGAGTTCATCGAGCAAAAGAAGCGCTTCGAGTTCCTGTCGCAGCAGCGTCAGGACCTTCGCGACTCCATCACCTCGACCGTCGAGGCCATCCGCAGGATCGACGAAGAGAGCAAGGGTCAATTCCTCATGGCCCTGGATCAGGTCAACAAGAACTTCGCCGAGCTCTTCTCCTCGCTCTTCAAGGGCGGCAACGCCGAGGTCAAGCTCCTCGAGCCGGACAACCCGCTCGAGAGCGGCGTCGAGATCGTCGCTCAGCCCCCGGGCAAGCGCGTCCAGAACCTGAGCCTGCTCTCCGGCGGCGAGAAATCGCTGACCAGCCTGGCCTTCCTTTTCGCCCTATTCCGCTACCGGCCCTCGCCCTTCTGCTTCCTGGACGAGGTCGATGCGGCCCTCGACGACGTCAACCTGGCCCGCTTCCTCGACCTCCTGAAAACGATCAAGAACCAGACGCAGTTCATCCTCATCACCCACAACTACAAGACGATGGAAGTGGCCGACTACATCTACGGCACGACCATGGCCGAGCCGAACATGACCCGGCTCTTGTCGGTGAAGCTCGAACGAAAGGGCGGCGCGCTTCCGCCCGATCTCGAAGTCTAGCGCCGGTCACCCCGGCGCGAAGGAGGGCGGATGTCGACCTACCTCATCATCATCCTCGCGTACCTCGTCGCCTTGACGGTCCTCAATTTCATCCGTTCGCGTCGGATCAAGAGCCAGGAACAGTTCATGGTCGCCGGGAGGAGTCTCAAGTGGCAGGTCATGGTCTTCACCCTGATCTGCACCTGGATCGGCTCCGGGACCTTCATCAGCGGCGCCGAGTTCGCCTCGAAGGCCGGATTCTCCGCCTTGTGGCTGGCCGCGGGCGCCTGGGTCGGGATCATCCTCATCTACTTCCTGGCCGCCAAGATCCATACCTTTGGGCAGTATACGGTCGGCGACGTCCTCGAGGTCCGCTACGGCCCGGCCGCACGCGTCTTCGGGGCCATCGCGCTCATCCTGTCCTTCGTCTCCATCGTCTCCTACCAGTTCGTCGCCGGCGGCTTCATCCTCAACGTCATCACCGACGGCAAGATCTCGGAGGCGACGGGGACGTTCATCGCCGCCGCCTTCGTCATCCTCTTCACCGCCCTCGGCGGCATGGTCGCCATCGCCTACACGGACCTGCCGAACGGCATCATCATCGTCCTGGCCTGCCTTCTGGCCGTGCCCTTCGTCGTCACGGCGGCGGGCGGTCTGCCCGCGGCCAAGGCGGCGCTCGACCCGGGCTACTTCGCCGTCGTCAACAGCCATTTCGGCGTCCATCCCTGGCTCAAGGCCATCGGCTACTTCCTGTCGACGATGTTCCTCCTCCTCGGCGTGCAGAGCATGTACCAGAAGTTCTACAGCGCCAAGTCGGGCAAGGACGCCAAGAAGGCCGTGGCCTGGTGGACGGTCGGGACGATCGTCGTCGAGACCATCGTCGTCGTCATCGCCGTCTTCGCCTACAGCAAGCTGCAGGGCCAGATCGACCTCAGCGTGCCCAAGGCCGGCGGCAAGGTCGTCTTGATGGCGGCCAAACAGCTCGTTCCCTTCCCCGTCGGCGTGCTCCTCCTCGCCGCCGCCTGCGCCGTTGTTATCTCGACCGGCATGAACTACCTCCTCTCGCCTTCGACGACGCTCATGCGCGACATCTACCAGCGCTTTCTGAACAAGGACGCCAACCCCAAGAACATGGTCGCCCTGCAGAAGGTCCTCATCGTCGCTATCGGCGTCGTGGCCTTCCTGCTCGCGACCCAGCTCAAGTCCGTCCTGGAGATGAGCTTCTTCGCCTACACGATCTACGGAGTGGCCATCACCCCGGCCTTGATCGCCGCGCTGGCCTGGAAGCGGGTCACCAAAGCGGGCGGTTTGGCTTCGATCATCTCGGGCACGGTCGTCTGCCTCGTCTTCTTCGCCCTGTCGAAGATCCCCGGCATCCCGGCCCCCGATGGCGATCCCTGGGGCATCCCGCTCATCTACCCCTCGCTCATCGCCTCGCTGGGCGCCCTCGTCATCGTCAGCCTCCTGACGCCCAAGCCCAAGCCGGAGGAGTTGGAAAAGTTCTTCCCAAAGAAACAAGGCGCTGCAGGAACGGCACAGATAAGATGAAGCCGGGCGTAGTCATCGATAGACGCTACATGGACCACGACATGGGCGCGTCCCACGTCGAGTCGCCGGCCCGCATCGAGATTCTCCTGCGGATGCTCGAGGACGAACCGTCTGTCCCCTATCTGGCCATTCCGCCCCGCCCGGCAACGGTCGAGGAGCTCGGCTGGATCCACGAGCCAGGCTACATCGACCTCGTCCGGTCCACCGCCGGGAAGATCGTTCCGATGGATGCCGACACAGTGGCCGGACCCAAGACGTGGCTGACCGCGCTTCTCGCCGCGGGGGGCTTTCTTGAATCGCTCGACCGGGTCATGAACGGGACGGTGCCCAATGCGCTGGCCCTCGTCCGCCCGCCCGGCCATCACGCCGAGGCCTCCCAAGCCCGGGGCTTCTGCTTCTTCAACAATGCCGCGATCGGCGCCGAGCATCTCATCCGCCGGCACGGCCTGCGCCGCGTCCTCATCGTCGATTATGACCTCCATCACGGCAACGGCACCGAGCATGCGTTCTACGAGCGCCGGGATGTCATGTACTTCTCGACCCATCAATCGCCGCTCTACCCCGGCACCGGCGCGGCCCGCTTCTTCGGCCATGGGGAAGGCTACGGCTTCAACCTCGATGTCCCCCTGCTCCCCGGAAAGACCGACGCCGACTATCTCTACATCTTCGAGAAGATCCTGGCGCCGGTCGCCGCGCAATTCGAGCCGGAGTTCATCATCGTCAGCGCCGGCTTCGACATCGCCGCGGGCGACCCTCTCGGCGGCATGGCCGTGACCGCCGACGGTTTCGGTCGCCTGACCGCGTCTTTGATGGCCATGGCCGAGCGGAGCGCATCGGGACGTCTGGCCCTCGTCCTCGAGGGCGGCTACGACCTCCCGGCCCTCCGGGATGGCGTGCGTGAGGTCCTCATGGCGCTTGCCGGGAAGGCCTATCCTCAGCCCGCCGGATCATCCGAGGGAGAGGCGCGCCTCTCCAACTCTCTGCCGGCCGAGCTCGTTCTCCCCCTTAAAGCATTCCGCAGGAGATGGGACATCCCCGAGAGCTAGGTGTCCTCCCCCCATAAAACCGTCCCATTTTAAGGACAGAATCAGCGTTTTCCTGCCCTATTATCAGGCAGGGGCCTTGGCATACTTCTTGCACAATGCTGGTGCGTATAGGAGAAGGATCATGAATAAAAAAACCCTGATCATCGCGGCCGGACTTCTCGTTCTCGCGGCCGGCGTCTTTGCCCAGGAAGCGCAGGCGCCAGCTCAGGCGCAAACCCAAACGCCGACTCCGCAGAACACGCAGGAGATCAAGGACGCGAAATACACCAACGAATCCGTTGCCCATTTGAGCTTCGTCGAAGGCAAGGCCTTCGTCCAACGGGCTTCCGACCTCGGCTACGAGGAGGCGGCCTTGAACATGCCCATCAGCGAGGGCGACCGCATCGGCACCTCTGAGGGCCGGCTCGAAGTCCTCTTCGGCAAGGGCAATTACATCCGGCTCGACAACGACACCAAGGTCGACATCCTCAATCTTCCCAAGCAGGACGATGACATCGCCCGCATCCGCGTCTGGTCGGGGAACGTCTTTCTCGTCGTCAGCACGCTGAAGAAAGAGAAAGGCATCGAGCTCCACACGGCCGATTCCTCGTTCTACGTCCTCGACCGTGGGGTCTATCGCGTCGACGTCCGTGAGAACCGGGACACCGAGATGCAGGTCTACCAGGGCCTCATCGAGGTCGCCGGCGAAGAGGGCTCGACCCTGCTCAAGGCCTCGCAGAAGCTCGAGATCTCCGAGGGCCGCTTCACGGCGAAGCCGTCGAGCTTCATCGCCGTGGCCGACGATTCCTTCGACAAGTTCAACGAATCCCGCACGTCGGTCACCGGGCGCGAATACGCCAAGGGCCGGCTGCCCGAGGAGCTCTCCGATTACGAAGGCGAGCTCGACGAGAACGGCCAGTGGACCTACCTCGCCCCCTACGGCAATGTCTGGAGGCCGAACGGGGTCGACGAGAATTGGCGCCCCTACTACAACGGCCGCTGGACCTGGCTGCCCCTGTCCGGGTGGACCTGGTGGCCCTATGAGTCGTGGGGCTGGTCGACGTCCCATTACGGCCGCTGGCACTGGGGCCTCGACCTCGGCTGGTACTGGATCCCCATGAACATGTGGGGCCCGGCCTGGGTCGACTGGTGGTGGGATGATTTCTATTTCGGTTGGGCGCCGCTCAGCTATTGGGGCTACCCCGGGATCATCATGGGCGGCCAGTATTACGGGCACTATTACGGGGCCTACTACCCCAATGGATCACGGGCCCTCACCGTCGTGCGCCGCGAGCACCTCAAGGACCCGCATATCGCCGCCAACGCCTTGCGGGGTGATTCCCTGAGGGGCCTGAACAAGATGAGCCTGACCAGCCAGAGCCTCAGCCTCCGGCCGGCGGGCACGAAGATCTCGGTCGAGCCCATGAACGGCAACCGGGTCATGCTCCGCAACAACGGCACGACCGGTCTCGCCAAGGACGGCCGGATAGGCCGCGAGGCCGTCGGCCGGACCTCCGCCGGTACGACGGGCCCTCGGGCCATTCGCGGGCCTGACGCCCCGGCCAAAACGCAGGGGACGACCCGCGGCACCGCGACTAAGCCCCAGAGCGTCAAGAGCCCGTCGACTGGAGGGAAATCTTCCGGCACGGCCCGGACGGGGAGCTCGAGCGGGCGCAACATCCGCAAGAAGGACGGCAGCCCGGCAACGGCCGCAAGCTCCGTCGGTGGATATCAGAGCGACCCGTCCATCGCTGGGACGGGCGCGCGCGTGGGAACGACGCGCAACGTCAACGGATACCCCTCGTCACCCCGCATCAAGGCGCCGGCGACATCGTACGGGGATAGCGGCAGCGGCAGGGCCCGGACGTTCTCCGGCCCCTATTCCCGGCCTTCCTCGGGGCGTTCGGTCGCCCGGCCCTCGTCGGGCCGGTCGAGCGGCTCCTCCGGCAAGTCGGGCGGCTCCAGAGTGGGCTCTTCCGGGAAATCGAGCGGCAGCTCTTCGCGCGGCAGTTCGTCCCGGGGCTCCGGTTCCTCGTCCCGGGGCTCGTCCTCGGGTTCCCGCGGCTCATCGGGTGGAAGCGCCCGGAGAAAGTAACTCGCAACCCCTTTCCATCGGGGGCGTCCCTCTCCTCATGGCCGGTTGGGGAGGGACGCCCATTTTTTTTAGTGCTCTTCGGTCGCCTTTTCGTTCGAATAATAATCGAGGATGCGAAGGTGGTCGGCGAGCGTGCAATACCGGGACGGCTCGGTCCCGGGAATGAACACCTCGCGGAATGGATAGAGGCAGGCGGGCGTCGCCAGAAGGCCCGTCTTGCGGTCGATCTCGACGAAGATAAGGTTCGGCGGCACTTCGAAATCCGGGGGGGCGAAATCGACGACGCCGTCGGTCTTGGCCTTGTTCCTGGCATCGTCGATGACCCGGGCGAAGAAATTCATCCAGATGGGCAGCGCCGCCGCTGCCCCGGTTTGTCTTGCTCCGAGCGGGATCGGAAGGTCGTGGCCGACCCAGACACCGGCGCACAGGTCCGGAGAGAAGCCGATGAACCAGGCATCCGAATACTTGTCGGTCGTCCCCGTCTTGCCGGCCAGAGGCCAGCCGAGGGCGGCCGCGGCCCCGGCCGTCCCACCCTCCCCCTCGACGACGCCGCGCATCAGGTAGGTCATCATGTAGGCGGTCTGAGGCGAGACGACCTCCTCGGATTCGACCCGGGCTTCCTCGAGGACGTTGCCCTCCTTGTCCTCGATCCGGGTGATGAAATAGGGCCTGAACCGGACGCCTTTGTCGGGGAAGGCCGAGAACGCGGAGACCATCTCGAGCAGGGTGACCTCGAAGGTCCCCAGGCTGAGCGAGAGGTAGGGGTAGAGCGGCGAGGTGATGCCGAAGCGGCGGCAATAATCGACGCCGACCTGCGGCGAGATGAAATCAAGGAGCTTCGCCGTGACAACGTTCCGGGACTGCTCGAGACCGGCCCGAAGGGTGACGGCGCCCTTGTATTTCCGGTCGTAGTTCTTGGGCGACCAGGGTTCGTTGTTCCAGCGGTCGATGAAGGTCACCGGCTCGTCGGCGATGACGCTGGCCGGGGTGAAGCCGTGCTCCAGGGCCGCGGTGTAGAGGAAAGGCTTGATGACCGAGCCGGTCTGACGCGGCGCCTGGACGGCCCGGTTGAATTGGCTGTCCCGAAAGGCATAGCCGCCGACCAGGGCCCGGACCTGTCCGGTCCGCGGGTCGATGGCCACGAAGGCCCCGTTGCGGAGAGGCTTCTGGTCGAGTGAGACCTTGGCTTCGTTCGCTGAAGGGTCAAAAGAGCCGACCTTGACCTGGATGACGTCTCCCCTCTTGAGGATCGCCTCGAGGCTGCGGGCCTTCGTCCAGCCGATATCCTTGCCGGTCATCCGGCCCAGCGCGTTCTTGAGCCGGACCGTGGCGTCGGTGGGGGAGACGGCAAGGACGATGGCGTCGTAGACCTCGCGGGATTCAATGGACTGGTTCTCCCAGCTCAGGAGCCACTGCTCCTCCAAAGAAGCCTTGGGGGCGGCGACGAGGCTCTTCAGGACGTCGGGGCCGGCGGTCAGGACATTCGGCTTGTCGGCCCGCCAGCCGTTCCGGCTGTTCTCGGTCGAACGGAGACCCGACTGCAGGGCCTTTTCGGCGTAGCGCTGAAGGGCCGGGTCGAGGGTCGTAAAGACCTTCAGCCCGGCCCGGTAGAGGCCGTCGTAGCCGTAGGCCTTCTCGAGATACCGGCGGACCTCCTCGAAAAAGTAGGCCCCGAATTCCGCGCTCGTCCGCCTCAGGGGCAGGACGACCATCGGTTTTTCTTTGGCCGCCTCGCCCTCCGTCCGGGTCAGGTAGCCTTCCGACACCATCCGGTTGAGGACGTGGTTGCGGCGGTTGAGGGTGCCCGCCTTGTTCGAGTAAGGAGAATAGAGGGACGGCCCGCGGAAGATCCCGGCGATGACGGCCGCTTCTTCGAGATCGAGGCTGGCGACGTCCTTGCCAAAGAAGAGATTGGACGCGGACTGGACGCCGAAGGCGCCGTGGCCGAGGAAAAAGTGGTTGCAGTAGAGCTCGAGGATCTTCTCCTTGGAGTAGAGCTTCTCGATCTCCCGTGATAGATAGAGCTCCTTGAGCTTGCGGCGGAGGCTGACTTCCCGGTGGAGGAAGAGCGAACGGGCCAACTGCTGGGTGATCGTGCTCCCGCCCTCGGGCCGCTTGCCGCCCAGAACCTTGAACAGGTCGGCCCAGACGGCTCGGAGGATGCCGCGCATGTCAACGCCGCCGTGGTGGAAGAAGTTCGGGTCCTCGGTGGCGACGATGGCGTCGACGAGGGACTTCGGGATCCGGTCATAGGCGATCTCGACGCGCCGCTCTTCGGCGAACTCCTTGATCGGCTGGCCGTCGGCGGCGTAGACCGTCGTGATGAGCTTGGGCCGGAAGTTGTCGATGTCGGCGACGTTGGGCAGATTGTCCTTGATGGAGATATAGGCCCCGGCGAGGGCGCCCAGGCCGATGGCCAGGCCAGCGACGAGGAGGATCAGGACGGCGCGAAGGACCGTGCCGCGCTTGAACTTCTTGACCCTGAGATTCAGGCTGGGGATCTTCATGGCGTTAGTACGCCATCATAGCAAAATGGCCCTCGATTGACAAAGGCTGAGGCCTTGGGACGGCTCGGAGGCAGCTCATTTCCGGCCTCATCCAACTTTTATTCTGAGAGCAACGGGGCGACATGGCTCCAGATAGCGCGGCCGATGGCGCGCTTGTCGCTGCGGCCGTCGAGGTGGACGAAGAGAGGGCCCTGGAAGCCGGCGAAGATGCGGGCGACGCGGACGAGGTAATCTTCGCGCTCGAAGAGCTCGTCGCGGGTTTTCCGGTTAGCGATCCGGGCCAGTCCCCCAGCGGCGTCAACGTCGAGGATGATGACGAGGTCGGGCCGGACAGCGAAGGACTCGTTCATCCGGCGGATCCGCTTGGGATCGATGCCCTTGGCACCCTGGTAGGCGATGGTCGAGAAGTAGTAGCGGTCGAGGACGACGATCTTGCCGGCCGCCAGGGCGGGGTCGAGGTTCTTGACAACGTTCTCGCGCCTGTCCTTGACGAAAAGCTCGAGTTCCTGCTCGGGCATCAACGAATCGGCCCGCGCGGCCTGGCGCTTGATCTCCCGGCCCCAGCGTCCCCGGGTCGGCTCACGGAAGAAGACGGCCTTGAGACCGCGCCGGCGCAGGCGCCGCAGGAGGGCCTTGGCTTGGGTCGTTTTGCCGGAGCCGTCGATCCCTTCGAAGACGATGAGGAAGCCGCGGCGGCGCTTGGCGGGCATGGGAAGTCATCTTATGACGGTTCATGGCGGGATGCAATCGCTCCGATAAGCATTTTTCGGGAAGAGCATATTTCCAGATATTTCCCAGCACCGCTCCTTCGAGTCACTCCGGAGCGGCGCTGATGGTCGCCTCGAAGACTCCGCTCCCTGCCGGTCCCCGATTTTGGGATGCAACGTTCCCCCATGCGCCGGAGTTTTGATAGGCTTGAGAAAATTGAATTTTCAGCCCTGATATGGTAC
>JADGNU010000323.1 GCA_017883305.1 Candidatus Aminicenantota bacterium
GTCGAGAGCCTCGACCGCCTGTCGGGACAGAAAACCGGCCTGGTCGGTCGCCCATCGTTCGGGGGCCGGCGGGATCCCAGGCTGGGCCGCGGCATAGACGCCCGCCAGAGCCATGGCTAAAGCCATGATGACGAGCGATCGCCGAAGCCGGGTCAGATTCACGGTTGGATGAGCGGACGCGGCTTAGAACTTGACCTTCGGAGCGGTTTCCGCGCCGGCCTGGGACTTGAAGTAGGGCTTTTCGGCGAACTTGCTGAAGAACCCGGCGATAATGGCTGCGGGGAACTTGTTGCGCTTGGTGTTGAAGGCCTGGGCGGCCTCGTTGAAGCGCATCCGCTCGACGGTGATCCGGTTCTCGGTGCCCTCGAGCTGGGCCTGGAGCTCCTTGAAGTTCTCGGTGGCCTTGAGATCGGGGTACTTCTCGACGACGACGAGGAGCCGCGACAGGGCCGAGGAAAGTCCGTCCTGGGCCGCCTGGAACTTGGCGAAGGCGTCGGGCGTAAGCTGGCCGGGGTTGACCTGGACCTGGCCCACCTTGGCCCGGGCTTCGGTCACGGCCGTGTAGGTGTCTTTCTCGAAGGCGGCCGCGCCCTTGACCGTCTCGACCAGGTTGGGAATAAGGTCGGCCCGTCGCTGGTAGGTGTTCTCGACCTGGCCCCATTGGGACTGGACCTTTTGGTCGAGGCCGACGAGGCCGTTGTAGACCCCGGTCCCGTACAGGACGGCGATGAGGATGCCCAGGATGACGACGGCGAGGCAGCCGAGACCCATGAACTTTTTGTTGGCCATTGCAGTCACTCTCCTTTTGATCGATATTCTATCATACGAGACGATGGGAGTGCCGGTTTTTTGATATAATCGGCCCATGACCAAGATCGCCGTTCTGACCAGAGACTGCGGCGGCGTCAACGCCGCGATCCGGGCCGTCGTCCGCACGGCCGTGGCCCAGGGACTCCTCGTCGAAGGGGTGATGCGCGGCTACCAGGGGCTCATGAGCGGCGACTTCGTTCCCCTCGATCGCCGCTCCGTCTCCAACATCATCGGGCTCGGCGGGACCATCCTCAAGACGGCCAGGGAGGAAGCGTTCTTCACCACGGAGGGGCAGCAAGCGGCCCTGGCCCAAGTCCGCGCGAGAGGGATCGACGGCCTCATCGTCATCGGCGGCAACGGCTCGCTCACGGGGGGCCGGATCCTGGCCGAGCGGCACGGCTTCCCGGTGGTCGGCATCCCGGCGACGATCGACAACGACGTTCCGGGCGTCGACTACGCCATCGGCACCGACACGGCCGTCAATGTCGCCCTCGATGCCCTGGATAAGATCCGGGACACGGCCACGTCCCTCGAGCGTATCTTCGTCGTCGAGGTGATGGGCCGCAAGTGCGGCTGGCTGGCCATGCAGGTCGCCCTGGCCGGCGGGTGCGAAGAGGTCCTCCTGCCCGAGAAAGACGTACCCATCGACGCTCTTTGCCAGGAGATCAAGGAAGGCCGAGCTCTGGGAAAGGCGAGCTGGATCATCGTCGTGGCCGAAGGGTGCTCCACAGCCGTCGCCGTGGCCGCCGCGGTGACGGCGGGGACGGGCCTCGAGACTCGGATCGCCGTCCTCGGGCACATCCAGCGCGGCGGCCGGCCCACGGCCTTCGACAGGATCATGGCGGCCCGGCTCGGTCATGCCGCGGTCGAGGCCCTGGTCGAGGGCCGGACCGGAGGGCTCGTCCATCTGGTCCGCGACCGGGTCGAGTTTCTGCCGTTCGGCACAGCCGGCGACGTCAAGAGGACCGACATCGAATACGACTACCATCTCCTCAAGGTCCTGTCCTGATGACACAACCAACGAACCGCGCGCTCCCGGCGATCCTCCTGTCGCTCCTCGGCCTCGTCGCCGCGGCCGGCCCGGGCTGCCGGACGGCGAAATACCCGGAGGGGGTCTACGCCGAAATCGCGACCAACAAGGGCCCGATCGTGATCAAGCTCGAGTTCGAGAAGACCCCGATGACCGTGGCCAATTTCGCCGGCCTGGCCGAGGGGACGATCGACAACACCGCCGTCCCCTCCGGCCGGCCCTTCTTCGACGGGACGACGTGGCATCGCGTCGTCCCCGGCCACGTCATCCAGTGCGGCATGGCCGCCGGCGGCAAGGCCGAGGGCCCGGGCTACGAGTTCCCCAACGAGATCGTCCTGCCCGATCTCAACCACGGCCGGGCGGGGATGGTCGGCATGGCCAACGGCGGGCCGCACACGAACGGCAGCCAGTGGTACATCACCCTGGGCGACCGCTCTTACCTCGACGGCGACTACACCGTCTTCGGTTCGGTCATCTCGGGGATGACCGCGGTCACGTCCATTGTTCAGGACGACCTCGTCGAGTCCGTTAGGATCGTCCGCGTCGGCGTAAAGGCGCGCGCTTTCAGACCGACGACAGCGTCCTTCAAGGCCATGGTCGAGGAGGCCAAGGCCCGTAGCGTCAGGGCCGACGCGGAGAGGAAGGCCCGGGAGGACGAGTTCGTCCGGAAAAGCTGGCCAGACGCCGTTCCGGGCGGGAACGGCCTCTCGTTCGTCATCGTCAAGGAAGGGCAGGGCCGACCTTCCGAGCCGGGGGCCATTGTCCGGGCATCCTACTCCGGCAAGGCGCCCCTCGCCGGGAAGTCCTTCGTCAGCACCGCCGACGAAGGCAAGCCCTATTGGGGCGAAACGGCAGAGACCTTTGAGCTCACGGCAGGCGAGCCGTGCGTCAACCCCGGGCTCGACGCGGCGATCGCCCTGATGAAGAAAGGCGAGAGCCGCCTGGTCATCGTGCCCTCCAGCCAGGGCTATGGGACGAGCGGCTTTTACGCCAAGCAGAGGCCCGGCGAAAAGCGCTTCGTCATCTCGCCCAACACCCTGCTCGTCTATGAGGTCGAAGTCCTCGACATCCG
>JADGNU010000106.1 GCA_017883305.1 Candidatus Aminicenantota bacterium
AAGAATACTTCATCTGTGTTGTATGCACATTAGTACATATTGTCAAGCAAAATCACTGGCACTCATCTTTTTGCCATATCAGTAGACGAAGCTTCGCGCTCGGCTATCTCACTTGATCTTCCACTCGTGGATGCCGGCCGACCAGTCCTTCTGCAGCTGGATCTCGAGGCGCAGGGCGGACGTCCGGATGGGCGCGAACTTGACCGTATTCCAAGCATCCTTGACCACGGCGTATTCACCGGCCGCCTTGACCGGGATCCAGTCCTGCCCCGACTTATAGAGGATGCGCCACGAGGCCGGCACGCGGCATTCGCCGCCGCCCGTGTCGTCGAACCAGTAAACGGACGATTCGGCGACGCGCACCGGCGCGTCAAAACCATATTCGAGCCATTCCGCCGTCCCTTTCTTCGGCCACCAGTGCATGTAGCCCGCCGCATCGTCCGAGCTTTCGGGTTCGAACTGATCGTTGGCCCGCCCCGGATAGACGGCCCCTTCCGACGCGTGGACCTTGGCCTTGGCGGAGAGTCCGGGCTCACGGGCGACCCGGGCCTTCCCGGCCTCGCGCGCCAGCCAGACAGCCATCTCGCCTTTGCCCCTGTTGGCCCAGGCGTAGTACGGGATCAGCGTGATAGGTTTCTTCTCGGCGACGATCTTCCCGGCCTTTTCGCTGACGGCTTCGGCCGCACCCTTGATGACCACGACCCCGCCGAGGAGGTCGGGCCGCGGCTCGATGGCGAGCTGCGCGCCGTCGGCAAGCACGAGGTTCGAGACCCGCCCGTCATTGTCGGTCCATTCGGCGCAATAGACGAGCGGGCCGCGCTCGACGGCGACGCGGCCGCGGTCGGCCTCGACCGCTTCGTTGGCTACGACCCGTCGCACGGGCATGGGCAGGCTGAGCTCGACGACGTCGCCGGCCTTCCAAGTCCGCGCGATGAGGGCGTAGCCTTTGTCGAGCCCGAGGGCCACCGGCTCGCCGTTGAGCTTGAGCGACGGCGCGCCCTCAGCCGGCTCCGGGTAAGAGTAGAGGTCGGAGGGGACCGGCCGGTTCAGCGCCCAGCCGGGGATGCGGACCGCCAGGGTAAAGTGGGCGGCCTTGGCCGGCTTAACCTCGATCTTGATATCGCCCTTCCAGGGGTAATCGGTCGTCTGGGCAAGCTCGAGGTCGGTCCCGCCGGCCTTCATCTTGCCCGTTCCCTGGGCGTAGAGATTGACGTAGACCTTGTCGCTCGTCGCGGCGTAGAAGTACCCCGGCACCGAAGCCAGGATGCGGGCGACGTTCGGCGGACAGCAGGCGCAGCTGAACCACGGCACCCGCTCGTGCTGGCCGAACGAGGCCAGGGGGTTGGGATAGAAGAACCGGTCGCCGGAGAGCGAGATGCCCGAGAGGACGCCGTTATAGAGGATGCGCTCCATGACGTCGGCGTATTTGCCGTCGAGCTCCAGGCGCTGCATCCGGGAGTTCCATAGGAACGTCGCGATGTTGGCGCAGGTTTCGGCGTAGGCGCTGGCGTTCGGCAGGCGGTACGGCGGGCCATAGCCTTCCCAGCCGCCGGCCGCTCCGATGCCGCCGGTGACGTAAAGCTTCGTCCCGACCATGTCGGCCCAGATCTTATCGAGGGCGGCGATGTAGGCCGCGTTGCCCGTCAGAGCGGCGACGTCTGCGGCACCGGCATAGAGGTAGCCGGCCCGGACGGCATGGCCCACGGCCGTCGTCTGTTCGACCAGGGGCTTGTCGTCCTGGGCGTATTCACCGTACAGAAGCTCCTGGCGGCCGTCGCGCTCGTAGGGGATGCGGCCTTCGGTCTTGCCGCGGGCGTCGATGAACCAATTGGCCAGGTCGAGATACTTCCTCGTGCCGGTGACGCGATAAAGCTTGACCAGGCCGATCTCGATCTCCTCGTGCCCGGGCGGGTTCGTCCGCTTGGCGGGCCCGAACTCCTTGGCCACGAGGTCGGCGCTCTTGACGGCGATGTCGAGCAGGCTCTTCTTGAACGTGGCCTGGAAATGTGCCGCCGCGGCCTCATACAGGTGCCCGAGGTTATAGAGCTCGTGGCTCATGTAGAGGTGCGACCAACGTTCTTTGCCCAGCCAGTCCTGAGGCGGAGGGCCGCCGATCGTCCGCGACGTGTAGAGGTAGCCGTCGGGCTCCTGGGCGGCGGCGATCTTGGCAATGAGACCGTCGACACGCTGATCGAGCTCGGCGTCAGCGTGCGTCGCCAGGGCATAGGAGGCCGCTTCGATGATCTTATAGACATCGGAGTCGTCGAAGGGGAAGCGGGTACAAAACTTCCCGCCCGGGGCCCCGGCTTGGGCGGCTTCGGCCAGCTCGAAGTTTTTGACCCGGCCCGTGTCCTCGTTCTCCTTAAAAATATGGGGGATGGTCACGGTGCGGTTCGCGTCCAAGCGCGGCGCCCAAAACACGTCTGTGAGATGGACGTCGGTGAAGGGCACGGGCGCCGCCGGGTAATCGGCCTTGGGCGCTTGGGCGCATGTGGCAGCAAGCATCGGGAGTAGGGCCGCGATCAGGCCTCTCGCCACTCGATCTCTCGTCATCGTCAGCCTCCTCAAATGGGGGACACAATACCTATTCCCCAATTTCGAGAAATCAATACTACCATTTTTGGACGCGATTTCTCCATCAAGGGAAGCCCTGCCCGTGACCAAATCCAGGTTTAATTGGGGAATTGGTATTGTGTCCCCGATTTAAATAGCCAAACGGACATTTCGCCGTCGCCGCGGTGGGCCCAGGCATAATACGGGATGAGGACGAGTCGGTGCGCTTTGAGCTCCGCGCGGGGGGCGAGCCGGCGCCGGGACGACGGCGGAGCCTCTTCCTCGTCGTCGGCCGCAGCGTCCTTCGACTTTAGCTCTCCCGTTCGCTGAACGTCGACGGGGTCGGCGGCGAGGGCATCGCCGGCAAGAACGGTGACGCCGCCTAGCAGGTCAGGCCGGTCGTCCGCCTTGAGCAGCGTCTTATCGGTCAGGACGATGTTCAGGGCCCGCCCGCCGTTGTCGGGCGCCTCCGCACAGTAGACGATCGGCCCGCGTTCGACGGCCACGAATCCTTCATCGTCCGCGACCGCCGGGTTGGCGATAACGCGGCGCGCCTCCATCGGCAGGGAGACCTCGACCACGTCCCCTTTCTTCCAGGCCCGGCGGATCCTGGCAAAGCCCTTGTCCATGTTCATCGGGACGGCTTTTCCGTTGACTCGTATCGAGACCTTTCCGCCGCCGGGCTCCTCATAGCGGTACAGATCGGACGGCACGGGCCGGTTTTGCGCCCATCCCGGGATCCTGACGTGAAGGGCGAACGGACCTTTCCCCCCCGGATCGATCGTCAGCCTGATCTTTCCGTCCCAAGGGTAGCGGGTTTCCTGTCTGATGCCGACGGCCCTTCCGGCCAGATCGACCTTCGCCTCGCCGGCCACGAACATGTCGACGTAGAGGATATCGCCTTTCACGGCGTAAACGTAGCCCGGCACAGACGGCAGGAAGCGGCTGATGTTGCCCGGACAGCAGGCGACGCCGAACCACGGCGCGCGGCCCGCCCGGCCCTTGTTGAACTTGTACCGGCCGTCCGATTCGAGCGGGTTGGGGTAGAAGAAAAGCGTCCCGTCGAGCGAAACGCCCGACAGCACGCCGTTGTACATGACCCGCTCCATGACGTCGAGATAAGCCGAGTCTCCCGTGAGCAGGAACATCCGCTGGTTCCAGAAAGCCATCCCTATCGAGGCGCATGTTTCGAGGTAGCCGGTGAGATTGGGCAGCTCATCATTCGCGCCGAATCGCTCCCGGTCGTGCCGCGAGCCGATGCCGCCCGTCAGGTACATCTTCTTGCCGACGACGTTCTCCCAGAGACGGTTCACGGCATCCGCATAGGCCTTGTCTCCCGTCAGCGCCGCGATATCGGCCATCGCCGAAGCCATATAGGTCAGGCGCACGGCGTGTCCGACGGCCTCGTCCTGCTCCAGGACGGGTTTGTGGGCCTGGATCTGGTCCGCGTCATTGTAAATAGCGAAGCGGTTACCTGGCGGGTATTGCTTCAGCGTCAATCCCCGGCCGCGCTGGTCGAGGAAATATTTCGCCAAATCGAGATAGGCCGCCTGTCCGGTCAGCCGATAGAGCTTGACCAGGGCCAGCTCGATCTCCTGGTGCCCTGGAAAGCCCTGCCTCTTCGCCGGCTCAGGCCCGAAAGTCCGGACAACGAGGTCGGCGTTCTTGATAGCCACGTCGAGAAGCGCCCGCTTCCCGGTGGCCAGATAGTGGGCGGCAGCCGCTTCGTAGAGATGACCGGCGTTATAAAGCTCATGGCTCACGGCCAACTCGGCCCACCTCTCGGCGCCCGTCCCAGGCTGGATCTTGCCGGGGCTCGCCGTCCGCGGCGTGTAGAGATAGCCGTCCGGTTCCTGAGCCGCCGCGATCTTGGCGATGACGCCGTCGAGATAGTTGTCGAGCGCCGGGTCGGGATGGACCATGAGCGAATAGGACGCGCCTTCGATCGTCTTGTAGACGTCCGTGTCGTTGTAGCGCTCGCCCTTGTATTCGCCTTTCATCAGCCCACCGGCTATGGCGAAGTTGTCGATGCGTCCGGTCTCCTCGCACTTCTTGAAGATGGCCGGGATCGTGATCGTCCGGTTCGTCTCGATCCGCGGCGCCCAGAACGCATCCGTCAGCCTGACCGCCGTGAACGGCACGGGCCTGATGGGATAGTCTCGCGGGCCCTCTGCCGCACCCTGATCGGGCAGGGCCAGAACCAGGGTCAGGATCGCGGCGACGGCCGGCAACGAACCGCTCATGGCGTCTTTCCTTGCGCCCCCTCGCGGAGGCCGCACGATGAAGGGGATCCGGGTTCGGAGAGCGCCATCATAGGCCCGGCCGAGAATACCTGTCAAGCCGCCGGCCGTCCTTGACAGACCCGGCCCCTATCCATTATTAATTAGCAGAGCCCCCCGACGGATCAGGCCCCGCGGGCTCACCATCAAAGGAGGGACGCTATGCGAAGGACACTCATCTCTATCGCGCTGTCCGTTGTGGTTCTTGCCGCAGCCGCCGGCCTCATCTGGGCGCTGGCCGATCAGCAGGCGCCGCCGCTCATCCAGATCAACGCCCAGGTGCTGGGTCCCCAAGCGATCGGGCCGCTGCCGCCCGTCGTCGCGCCGCCCGGGAACCCGCCGTCGTCGGCGAAGATCCGGCTGGGCAAGGAGCTCTACTTCGACCCTCGGCTCTCGGCTGACGGCGCGATCAGCTGCGCCACGTGCCACGATCCGGCCCTCGGCTGGTCGGACGAAGGCCCGACCAGCGCGGGCATCCGCGGCCAGCTCGGCGGCCGGCGCTCCCCTCCGGTCTCCAACGCGGCCTACAGCCCTCTGCAGTTCTGGGACGGCCGCTCGCCCTCGCTCGAGGACCAGGCCAAGGGCCCCATTCAGAATCCTGTCGAGATGGGGAACACCCACGAGGCCATGATCCAGACCGTGTCCGGGATCTCGGCCTATCAAACGGAGTTCAAGGCCGTGTACGGAGAGGGCCCGATCACGGTGGACCAGGTCGCCGAGGCCATTGCCGCGTTCGAGCGGACGGTCGTCACGACAGACTCGCGGTTCGACCGTTACGCCCGGGGCGACCACGGCTCCCTGACCCCCCTGGAGAAAGAGGGGCTCGAGATCTTCAACGGCAAGGGCCACTGCACGGCCTGCCACTGGGGCCCGTACTTCAGCGACGGCCGTTTCCACAACCTCGGCGTCCCGCCCCTGGACCCCGAAAAGCCCGACCTCGGGCGATACGACGTGACCAAGAACCCCAGGGACCGGCGCGCGTTCAAGACGCCCACGATCCGTGACGCGGCCCGGCGTCCTCCCTATCTTCACAACGGTTCGGAAAAGACGCTCGAATCGCTGATCGAATTCTACGACCGGGGCGGCGGCAAGGACCCGAACCTCGACCCGCTCATGGTGCCGCTGGGCCTGTCGAAGCACGAAAAGGCCGCCCTGGTGGCCTTCATCAAATCGCTCGACAGCCTCAACCCGGAAGTGGCCAACGTCAAGCCCATCGATCCGCGGGACCTGCCGCGCTGAGGAGGATGCCATGAAAAAGACACTGACGATCCTCTTCACCGTCTCTCTCGCCCTTCTCGTTTTCGGCCAGACCGCGCTGGCCATCCCGGCCTTCGCCCGCAAGCACGCCTTCAACTGCAACATGTGCCACGTCGGGTTCACCAAGCTCAACGACTTCGGCCAGCGCTTCCGCGACAACGGCTACCAGATCCCGGGCCAGCAGGGTCTGGAGAAGACCGTCTTCGAATCCGCCTTCCCGCTCGCCATGCGCACGACGGCGGGCTACAGCCTCTATGGCACCGGCGGGCAGTCGACGGGCGGCTTCCACATCTACAACCTGGACCTCCTCTCGGGAGGCGTCCTCCACAAGAACATCTCCTACATGTTCATCTACACGCCGCGGATCGACGAGCCGGCCGCCGATTTCACCGGGCCGGGCACGGGGGACAATCCGGCCCAGCTCGCAGCCATCGAATCGGCCGCCGTGGTCTTCAGCAACATCGTCCGGGACAAGCTCAACCTGCGCGTCGGCCGCTTCGAGCCCGGCTTCCAGCTGATCAGCTCCAAGCGCAGCTATTACATCCTTCAGCCGTACGAGATCTACAGCTTCGCCGGCACGCGGAACAGCTTCGATTTCTCGGCCAACCAGATCGGCATCGAGGCGACGGGCCGCTTCAGGCCCGGCCTCAAGTACGCCCTGGGCTACATCAACGGAACAGGGGCCAATCCCGATAACAACAAGTTCAACGACGTCTACTTGGCCCTGTCCAAAACCTTCGGCAAGGGCGAGGGCCAATCGGCCGGGCAGCGCATCGGCGTCTTTGGCTACCTGGGCTGGCAGCCGACGGCCCTCCTCGTCCCGATCGTCTCGCCCGTCGGGGACGTCAACGGCGTCGACAACCGGGGCTACTACCGTTTCGGCGGCGACATCAGCCTGAACTGGCGGACCTTCAATCTCCAGGGCATGGCCTTCCGCGGCGTGGACAACCGCGACTTCAACGACTTCGAGCCGACCCTCAACTACGCCTTCTGGGGTGGCGTCGCCGAACTCGACTGGGCGGGCCTGCCCAACAACCGGCTCGTCGCCTCCCTGATGTACAATTGGGTCCGGCCGCCGGATTACAATGCCGTCCACAAGCTTGACGCCTGTTCGGCCCTCGTCCGCTATTACCTCGGCAGCTGGTCGGCGGTCAACGTCGCGATCCACGCCGAGTTCACGCACCGTCAGCTCGGGTCCGTCGCTCCGATCAAGGAGAACCTGTTCACGATCCTGCTGGATTTCGATTTCTAGGACTTACGAGAAGGCCACAGGGGGAAGGCCCGCATCCTGCTTGAGCGGGTTCTTCCCCCTTTTTCTTTCTAGTGGATGACGACCGGGGTCGGACCGACGGTCCATCCCTGGCGATAGCGGATGACCGCCTTCTTCACGAGCTTCTTCCCGGCGGCCTCGAGCGTGACCGTGTAATCGCCCGGCGCGGCCAGCCGCGCCCCTCCCCCGAAGCCGGGCTTCAGTCCCGGCCGTCGGGGACGCATGTCCCAGCTCACCGTATTGATCCCGGGTTCGCCCTTGCCCTCGAGCTCGGCCAGGACATCGCCTTCAGGGCCGGCCACGGAGACCTTGACCGGACCGCCCGTCTTCGCCTTGAGGTAATAGTGGACGACGACGGCGTTCGGCTCGTTGGGCGTGAAGAGGTGGCTGTCTCCAAGCAGCTGATAGTTCCCGAGCGCCGCGGTCACTCGCTGCGTCTTCGGCTCGATCTCGAACAGGTGAACGTCCTCGTCGAGGACCGCCACAGTCATTTCCTGGAGCGGCGTGATATCGACGACGTAAGCGCCCCGCCCGTAGGTTGCGATGACCAGGTCGTTCTCGCGCGGGTGGATAACGAGGTCGGTGACCTTGACGGACGGCATCCCCCACTCAAACGGCAGCCACGATCTTCCGCCGTCGAGCGTGACGTAGACGCCCCACTCGGTCCCGGCGAAAAGAAGATCGGCGTTCTTGCGGTCCTGGATGATGACGTTGACGGGTTTTCCCGCCGGCAAGTCGCTCCCGATCGAAGTCCAGGTTTCGCCGAAGTCGGCCGTCTTATGGATCGAGGTCCTGTAGTCGTCCAGGCGCCAGCCTGTCTTGGTCACAAAAGCCGTCCCCGCCGCCTGCGGCGACGGACAAACGCGGCTGACCCAGAAGTCGGCCGGCCCGCCGGCCGCAGCCAGCTTCGCCGTCCGGTCGAGCCAGGTCGCCCCGCCATCCTTGGTCACTTGGACCTTGCCGTCGTCCGAGCCCGTCCAGATGACGCCGGGCGTGACCGGCGACTCGGCGAGTGTCGTCAGCGTGCAGTAGGTGATATTGCCTTCGCCGTGTTGTTTCGCGTCTTCATTTGTCGTCAGGTCGGGGCTGATCTCCTGCCAGTGGTCGCCCCTGTCGAGCGACCTGAAAACGACCTGAGCCCCGGTATAGACGATGGCCGGGTTGTGGGGCGAGAGGGCGACCGGCGGCGTCCAGTTGAAGCGCAGCCGCGGCACGCCCGCCTGCCGGCGGGGCGTGATCTGCGTTTGGACGCTCGTCTTCTGGTCGAAGCGCCACATCGTCCCCATCTCGCGATTGTTATAGACCCAGCGCGAGTCGGTCGGATCCACGCAATTGTACATGCCGTCGCCCTCCCCGACCGTGACCCAATCGGCCAGCGAGATCCCGGCAACGTCGTAGCGGTAGAGAATGCGCAGTCCTCGCAGGCCGGAGATTCCCAGATGCTGTCGCAGATCGCCGAGCAGGCGGGAGGCCTCGACATCGTAACCCTTTTTCTTTTCGACGAAAATCCGGCGGATGGGGCTCATCCCGGTAACCGGTTACCGCGCGTGCCGGCGCCGGTCGGAGGAAAAGCGGG
>JADGNU010000324.1 GCA_017883305.1 Candidatus Aminicenantota bacterium
CAAGAAGCGGGCCTTCGCGGAGATCTTCCGCATCCTCAAGCCGGGCGGCCACTTCTGCATCTCCGACATCGTCCTCGAGGGAACGCTGCCGGCCAAGCTTCAGAGCCTGGCCGAGCTCTATGTCGGCTGCGTCGCCGGGGCCTTGTCCCAGGAGGAGTACATGGGCATCATCCGGGATACCGGTTTCAAGGCCGTCGCGATCAAGTCCTCGCACCCGCTCGAGCTTCCCGAAGAGTACCTGCTGGAGAATATCGGCGCCGACGGCCTGGCCGCTTACCGCGCCTCGGGCGCCGCCGTCTTGAGCATCACGGTCGTCGCGGAGCGGCCCCGAGCTTGAGAGCCTGACGCCGCCCCCGCCAGCCGCAACGGGACTTCGCCCGCTGAGGTATAATATCCGTAGAAACGGAGCGTGTGGAGATGCCCAGAAAAACTATCGTCGTGATGCTCGCGGCGGGGGCCATCTTAATGGCCGTCACGGCCGTCCCGGCTGCGGCCCAATATCGGCCGGAGGCCAGTCCGATCCAACTCTACGTCAACCTCGGGTACGTCAATCTCTTTTCCTATCCCAAGTGGATTAGCCTCGGCCCGGAGCTTGAGCTGCGCCTCGGCCGGATGGTCACGGTCAATCCCGATGTCGCGATCTGGATCGGCCAGTCGTTCGGGAGGAAGGTCCGGGTCGTTCCGGGCGCGACCGTGAACCTCAGATTCCGGCGCTTTTCTGTCGGGGCCGGGGCTGTCGGCCGGATCCCTGAGTGGGCCGGGACCGAGACCGGCACCGGCGAGAGGGCCGGCGGCTGGCTCGTCCCCAAATTTCAGGTCGGCTATATGGCGGGCCCGACGCGGCTGACCGTGTCCCTCTTGTACCTCAGCGGGAGCAAGGACGTCGTCGCCGCGGCCACCATCGGCATGGGGATCGGGCGCCGGTCGAGGGACTGAGCCGGGGCCGGGACGCCTAGAGCGCCTCGAGGGCTTTGAGGGCCAGACTGTAGAGCCAGCGGTGGGCCTTGTTGCCGTTGGTGAGGATGGCCACGCCCGTTTTCTTGTTGAGATTCCCCGCCAGAAACGCCGTGTAGCCGTTGACGCTGCCGCTGTGGGCGATGATCGTCTCGCCGTTGAGGGTCGAGACCCACCAGGCCAGGCCGTAGCCGGATGTCTCGTTGAGCCAGCCGCCGTTGATGGGCCCGGCGAACCGGTCGAACTGCCGCTTCGTCATCTCCCGGAAGGTCGTCGGGGAGATGATGCGCCGGCCCTTGTAGACGCCGCCGTTGACCGCGGTCATGAGCCAGTGGGCCTGGTCGATGGCCGTGCCGTAAACGACGCCGGCCGGCCAGGCATCCGCCTTGACCCAGTCGACGGGCCGGAAGACCCCGCCCCGCCGCCCGACGGGCATGTAGGGGATGGCCAAGCGCTCGGCCATGTCGGCCCGCGGCTCGAAGGCCGTGTCGCGCATCTCGACCGGGGCGAAGATGTTCTTGCGCATGTAGTCCTTGAACGGCATCCCCGAGAACTTCTCGATGAGGTGGGCGACCAGGGTGAAAGCGACGTTCGAATAGAGGACCCGCGTCCCGGGGCGGCGCCAGAGCTTGAGCCGGCCGCGGAGGTAATCGATGAGCGTAGACGGGGTCTGGTCCTCCCAGACGGCGTGCCGCCCGAAGTCGGTGGGCAGGCCCGAGGTGTGCGTGAGGAGGTTACGGAAGGTCACGGGATACCGTTTGTTCTCGCCGTCGATCTTGATGTCGGTGAGATAGTCGTTGACGCGGTCATCGAGCTTGAACTTGCCCTGTTCCATCAGCTGGAGCAGGGCCGTCGCCGACATCGTCTTGAAGGTCGACGAGATGAGGTAGACGGTGTCGCAGGCGGCCGGTGTCTTGACCCGGACGTTGGCCAGGCCGGCCGACCGCGTCCAGACGATGCGGTCCCCGGAAACGCAGACGACGGCCATCGAGGGGATCCGGCCGGACTTGAGCGAGCGCTCGATCTCCGGGTCGAGCAGGGCCGCCAGACGGGCGTCGTCGACGGGCGCAAACGGCCGCGCCGCATACGGGTCGGAGACGATGGCCGGCCCGGCCAGCGGTTCGCCGCCGGACTCGCCTTCAAACTCGTCCGGGCCCGCTTCGAGGTCGGCGAAATCGCCGGCCGTTCCGGACGCGTCTTCGGGGCCGATCGTGGATGCGGCGGCGCCGGCTCCGTTCCCGGCTTTCATGGCCTTCTTCGTGAGACCGTTGGGCGTGTCGGTCCGGCCGCCGATGATCTTCGTGGCCACGAAGAGGCCGATCGCGCCGAGAGCCAGGACGATGAGGGCGATGTCGGCGGCTCGGCGCAGGCGCGTTCCCGGGAGCGGCTGGCGTCGATGCGGGCTCTCCGGTCCCAAAGGTGCTCCGGCGGCCGGACGCGGGCGCTTCGAGATCTTCCGCTTTGCCGGCCGGGCCATGGCGCTCATGATGTGCTCTCGTTCGGCCAGAGATTATACCACGCCTTGCTACTCCCCGGATTTTATTCCATAATCCGGCGGGGAAGGTTTTGAAAAAGAAGGGCGGAGCCTTTGTCGTGGCCATGCTTGGGGCCGTGTGGGGATTCGCCCAGATCCAGCATCAAGTCACGGTCGTCAACGTCAGCGTCCCGGTCCGCGTCTTCGACGGGTCGAAGTTCGTCGATTCGCTCGGGCTCGGTGATTTCGAGGTCTTCGAGGATGGCCGCGCGCAACCCGTCGAGGCCGTCTACCTCGTTCGCGGCGGCGCGGTCCTGAGGCAGGAAGGGGCCCCCGGAGCGCCCGGACCGGAGACGCGCCGGAATTTCGTCCTGCTCTTCCAGCTCTCCGAATACCTGCCCGAGATCGACAAGGCCGTGGACATGTTCTTCGAGAGCGTCTGCCGGCCCGGCGACGAAGTCGACATCGT
>JADGNU010000325.1 GCA_017883305.1 Candidatus Aminicenantota bacterium
CCTCTACATCTTTGGCCTGTCCCGCTAGGAGGCTCGAGCGATGTATTATCTGCTCATCTATCATACCGTCGAGAATTATGTCGAGAAACGGGCGCCCTTTCGACCCGAGCACCTGGATTATTCCAACGCCGCCCTCGCCCGCGGCGAGCTCGTCATGGGAGGGGCCCTGGGCGATCCCCCCGACGCGGCCCTCCTCGTGTTCCGGGCCGATACGCCCTCCGTCGCCGAGGAGTTCGCCCGCAACGATCCGTACGTCAAGGCCGGACTGATCAAGGACTGGACGGTGCGGCCATGGACGGTCGTGATCGGCGGCTGAAAGGAAGATGTCATGTCGAAGATCGTCCGCTTCGCCGTTTTCCTGGTCATGTCCGGTTTCGTCGCCGCGGCCGCCTGGGCCCAAGCCGACGTCCCGGTCGGATTCGGCCGCTAGGCCCTCGACGGTGCTCGAGCTGGCCGAGCGGATCCGGAGCCGCGGGGCGGAGGCCCTGAAGGGCGCCGCCATCGCGGGGCGGCCCTTCTCTACGCCTACTGCATCCCGAGCGACCGCTTTTCCAAGGTCGGCGTCGCGCCCGACATCAAGGCGGGCCGGCCGGACGCCCGGCCTGCAGCCGCCCGGATTTCGAGTCCTTGACACCCTCTCCGGCCGGGGCTATCCTCGGCGCAGGAGGGCCGCGCCGAATCGATGACTGTTCCGCTTCCTCGCGGGGCCGACTATTGGAGTCGTCCGGCCGAGCAGCTGTTGGGCGATCTCGGGGCGACCGCGCAGGGGCTCGGGGACGCCGAGGCCCGCTCCCGGCTCGAGACGGTTGGGCCGAACCTGCTCAAGGTCCATAAACGGGCCACGGCCCTGGGCCTGTTCCTGAGCCAATTCAAGAGCCCCCTCGTCTTGATCCTCGTCTTCGCCACTTTCGTTTCCGCCCTGGCCAAGGATTACACCGACGCGGCGGTCATCCTGGTGATCGTCGTGGGTAGCGCGCTCATCACCTTCGCCCAGGAATATTCCGCGTCCCGCGGCGTGGAGAAGCTGCGGGCCCGCCTCGTGCACAAGGTCACCGCGTTGCGCGAGGGGACCTCCCGGCCCGTCCCGGCCGAGGAGATCGTCCCGGGAGACATCGTCGTCCTGTCCGCGGGCAGCCTCATCCCCGCGGACGGGCGGGTCCTCGAAGCCAAGGACTTCTTCGTCAGCCAGGCCGTCCTCACCGGGGAGACCTTCCCGGTCGAGAAGGTCCCGGGCGACGCCGACTCCCAGGCTGGACTCGCGGGCCGCACGAACTGCGTCTTCATGGGCACGACCGTGTGCAGCGGCACGGCCCATGTCCTCGTCGCCGTGACCGGGGCTGGAACGGCCTACGGGCAGATCGCTGACCGGCTCTCCCGGCGGTCGCCAGAGACCGAATTCGAGCGCGGCATCCGTCGCTTCGGCCTGATGTTGTCCGAAGTCATGATCGCCCTCGTCCTGGTCGTTTTCGGCATGAACGTCATCTCGGTCAAGCCGCCTCTCGACTCGCTGCTGTTCGCCATTGCCCTGGCCGTCGGCATCTCGCCCGAGCTGCTCCCCGCGATCATCACCATCAACCTCTCCAAAGGCGCGCGGGCGATGGCCAAGGCCGGCGTCATCGTCCGCCGGCTGAACTCGATCGAGAACCTCGGCAGCATGGACGTCCTCTGCACAGACAAGACGGGGACGCTGACCGAAGGCATCGTTCACCTCGACGGGGCCTTCGGCGTCGAGGGACAGGCTTCCGACGAGGTCTTCCGTTATGCCTTTCTCAACGCCCACTTCCAGACGGGGCTGGCTAACCCGCTCGACGAGGCCATCATCGGGGCCCGCCCTATCGAAACGGACGGGGCGGTCAAGCTGGACGAGATCCCTTACGATTTCATCCGCAAACGCCTGAGCATCGTCGTTCGCGAAAGAGGGGCGGGACCGCTGCTGATCACGAAGGGCGCGCTCGAAAACGTCCTGGCCGAGTGCGTCGATGTCCGCAAGGGCGGCGGCGCCGTTCCCCTGGGGCCGGAAGAGAGGGAGGCGATCCGGGCGCGGTTCGCCGCGTGGAGCGAGCAGGGTTTCCGGGTGCTGGGCGTCGCCCTCAAGTCCGTGCCCGAGCAGGCCGCCTACACTCGCGACGACGAACATGGCCTCACGTTCGCCGGCTTCCTAGCCTTTTTCGATCCGCCCAAAGCGGGCGTGCTGCAGACGATCGAGGCCCTGGCCGCCCGGGGCGTCCACCTCAAGATCATCACCGGCGACAACCGCCGCGTGGCCGAGCATGTCTCCCGCATGGTCGGACTCGACGTCGAAGGCGTCATCACCGGCGCGGAATTGGACGCGCTGGCCGATGAAGCCTTGTGGCACCGTGCCGAGCACACGACCCTCTTCGCCGAGGTGGACCCCAACCAAAAGGATCGCATCATCCGGGCCCTGCAGAAGGACGGCCATGTCGTCGGCTATCTTGGCGATGGGATCAACGACGCCCCGGCCCTCCATGACGCCGATATCGGGATCTCCGTCGAAGGGGCCGTGGATGTCGCTCGCGAAGCGGCCGACCTCGTCCTCCTCAAGCCCGGCCTGGACGTTCTCTGCCGCGGCGTCGAGGAGGGGCGTGTCACCTTCGCCAATTCGCTCAAGTACATCTTCACGACGACCAGCGCGAACTTCGGCAACATGCTCAGCATGGCCGCCGCTTCCCTGTTCCTGCCGTTCCTGCCGCTCCTGGCCAAGCAGATCCTTCTCAACAACTTCCTGTCCGACTTCCCGGCCATCGCCATCGCCGGCGACAACGTCGACCCCGAGTGGGTGCGGACCCCTCACCGGTGGGACATCAAGTCCATCCGCAATTTCATGATCATCTTCGGCCTGACCAGCTCCCTGTTCGATTTCCTGACCTTCGGC
>JADGNU010000107.1 GCA_017883305.1 Candidatus Aminicenantota bacterium
GTGATCCCCTCTCGGATGGCGTACTTGGTGAGCTCGGCGACGCTATGAATGTCCAGCTTCTCCATGATCTGGACCCGGTAGGTTTCCACGGTCTTGACGCTGACCCCCAGGCTGGCCGCGATCCCTTTCGTGGACAGGCCTTCGGACAGAGACTGAAGGACCTCCCGTTCTCTGGGGGTCAGGACGGAAAAGACCCCTGAGCCCGTTTTCTCCAGATGGCGGATATAGTCCTTGATCACCACGTCGGCGATGGAGGCGCTCAGGTAGCACTGCCCTTTCATGACGGTTCGGATGGCGGCGGTGAGCTCATCGAAAGCCGATTCTTTCAACAAGTAGCCCATCGCTCCGCTCTTGAGCGCCTCGGCGATGTAGCGGCCGTCCTTGTGCATGGACAGGGCGATGATCTTCACCCGGGGATTGGCCTCCAGGATCCGACGGGTGGCATCGATGCCGTTCAGCCCGGGCATGGAGATGTCCATGATGACCAGGTCGGGAGAGAGATCCGCGGCCAGGCGGACCGTGGACAGCCCGTCGGAGGCCTGTCCGATCACTTTCAGGGCGCTGTCTTTTTCGAGAAGGCTGCGCAGGCCGTCCACGATGATCTTATGATCGTCGGCGATAAGGATCCGGACGATCACGGTTTCCCTCCAACCTCGGCGCTGCCGGCCAGAGGCACCTCCAGGATAAACGCGGCCCCCCGGCCCGGTGAAGATGCAACTCTGAGGGCGCCGCCCAGGACTCTCAGACGCTCCCGGATGCTGAATAATCCAAACCCGCCGTGATCGTCCATCGAGGCCCCTTCGCGGGAGGTGTCAAAACCCCCGCCATCGTCCCGGACCTCGACCCTGAGCGCGGCCGGCATCCGGGCCAGGTGGACCTGCACGGCAGAGGCCCGGGCATGCTTGGCGGCGTTCAGGAGAAGCTCCTGGACCGAACGGAACACGGTGATTTGGATATCGTCGGGGACGAGCGGGCCCGATCCCTCGGACGTCATCTCCGCCCGGAGCCCGTGCTTTTTTTGAAACTGCCGGCAGAGCCACTGGAGGGCCGGTTCCAGGCCCAGATCATAAAGCACGGGCGGACTGATCTCGAAGGTCAGGGTCCGGGTGCTCTGGATGGTCTGGTCCAGGAGTTCGAGCGTATCTTCGATGTCCTTTTCCATGCCGCTGAACACGGCATTGCTTTGCATCTGCCGGAGGCGGGCCCGGATCACGGCCAGCGCCTGGCCGATATGATCATGAAGGTCGGAGGCGATGGCCCGGCGTTCCCGTTCCTCCGCCAGGGTCAGTTCAGTGGTCAGGCGCCTGAGCTGCGCTTGGGAATGCCTGATGGCTTCCTCAGCCCTCAAACGCTCGGAGATCTCGTCCCGAAGGGTCTGGTTCGTCCGCTCGAGGTCAGCGGTCCGGTCTCGGACCTGACATTCCAGATCGTTATAGGCGTTCCTGGCCTTTTCCTGGGCCGCCTGGCGCTCGAAATAGGACGCCAGCATCTGGGCCAGCGATTGAATGAGCGCCCGCTCCTCCTTCAGGAAGGGCCCTTCGAAGATCGCCGGTTTGTCCTCGAGGTAAACGACCTCGATCAGACCCTCCGCTCCTTCACCGGCGGAGAACGCGGCCGTCTGCGACCAGGGGGTTCGAGCGAAGTTGGGCGTCGCCGTTTCGACGGTGCCGAGACTGATCTTGGCGGCGGCAATTTCCGGATACTGCCAGGCCGGGGGCAGGAGGGCGACGATCTCCTCTAAGATCATCGCCGGCGCTCTTCCGGCGTGCTCGAGGACGCGGGCCGCCCCGTGGAGGGCGGTCAGCTCTTTGACACGCTCTTTAAGCGCCCATACGACTTTGTCTTTTTCCGCGGCGGTCTTATCCGGGGGATCTCGAGGATCTGTCAGAGAGGACATGACCGGATTACTTGTTTTCGCGGCCGGAACTGACCAGCCGGGTCCACTCGTCGCGCAAAGTCACCGTCCGGTTGAAGACGAGGGCGCGGGGCTTCGAATTGCGCCGGTCGGCGCAGAAATAACCCATCCGTTCGAACTGCCAGCGGCTCTCTGGAACGGCGGAGGCCAGGGCCGGCTCGAGCTTGGCGTCCTTGACGACCTCGAGCGACTTGGGGTTGAGCGTGGCTTTCCAATCGATGCCTTCGGCGACGCTGGCCGGGTCCCGGACGGTGAAGAGCGTGCCGTAGAGGCGGACTTCGGCGTCGATCGCGTGCCGCGCCGAGACCCAATGGAGAGTGGCCTTGACCTTTCGACCATCGGGGGGATTGTCCCCTCCCCTGGTCGCCGGGTCGTAGGTGCAGCGCAACTCGACGATGTTGCCGGCCGCGTCCTTGACGACCTCGTCGCACTTGATGAAGTAGGCGTAGCGGAGGCGGACTTCTTTTCCAGGCGAGAGCCGGTAGAACTTCGACGGCGGGTTCTCCATGAAATCGTCGCGTTCGATCCAGAGCTCGCGCGCGAACGGGACCTGGCGCGACCCGGCCGCCGCGTTTTCGGGATTGTTGACGCAGTCGAATTCTTCGACCCTATCCTCGGGGTAGTTGGTGATGACGACCTTGAGCGGCCGCAACACGGCCATGACCCGCGGCGCCGTCCTGTTCAGGTGCTCGCGGACGCACATCTCGAGGAGCGGCAGGTCGACGATGCTGTTGTCCTTGGCGACGCCGATGACGTCGGCGAAATTGGCGATGGCCTCGGGGGTGAAGCCGCGCCTCCGGAAGCCGGAGATCGTCGGCATGCGCGGGTCGTCCCAGCCGCTGACGAGGCCGCCCTCGACGAGCTCGAGGAGCCGGCGCTTGCTGAGAACGGTGTGACTCAGGTTGAGCCGGGCGAACTCGATCTGCTGGGGATGGTGGACGCCGAGCTGGTCGAGGTACCAATCGTAGAGCGGCCTGTGGACCTCGAACTCGAGGGTGCAGATCGAATGGGTGACGCCCTCGATGGAGTCGCTCTGGCCGTGAGCCCAGTCGTAGGTCGGGTAGATGCACCAGGCGTCGCCCGTCCGGTAGTGATGCTCGCGCCGGATGCGGTACATGAGCGGGTCGCGCAGGAGCATGTTCGGCGAGGCCATGTCGATCTTGGCCCGCAGGGTCTTCGAACCATCGGGGAACTCGCCGGCCCGCATCCGGGCGAAGAGGTCGAGGTTCTCCTCGACGGAGCGGTCGCGGTAGGGGCTCGGCCTGCCGGCCTTATTCACGGTCCCCCGGTACTCGCGGACCTGGTCGACGGTCAGGTCGCAGACGTAGGCGACGCCCTTCCTGATCAGGACGACGGCCCAATCGTAGAGCTGTTGGTAGTAGTCCGAGGCGTAATATTCGCGGTCGTCCCAGTCGAAGCCGAGCCAGCGGACGTCCTCTTTGATGGCGTTGGCATACTCCATGCTCTCGGTCTCGGGATTGGTGTCGTCCATGCGCAGGTTGCAAAGGCCTTTGTAGTCGCGGGCCAGGCCGAAGTTGAGGTGGATCGACTTGGCGTGGCCGATGTGGAGGTAGCCGTTGGGCTCCGGCGGGAAGCGCGTGTGGACCGTCGCGAACCGGCCGGTCCGAAGATGCTCGTCGATGATGTCGCGGATGAAGTTGGATCGGGGCTTGGGGATCGGCGTTTCGTCAGCCATTGATGGCTCTCCTCATGCGGGCGACGACGCGCTCGCGGCCGAGGACTTCCATCATCTCGAACAGGCCCGCGCCTTTGGTCTTCCCGCTGACGGCCATGCGGGCCGGGTGGATGATCGGGCCGGGCTTGATGCCGCGCTCCTCGGCGAATTCGCGGAAGACGACCTCGATCGTGGCGTGCGAGAAATCCGTGATCCCAGCCAGCTGGTCGGCCAAAATGCGCAGGAACTCGCGGCTCTCGGGTTTCTCCAGGTGCTTGCGTCCCTCCTCGTCGAAGGGGAAATCCTCACGGAAGAAACAGTCGATCATGGGCGGGAACTCGCTCAAGGTCTTCGCCCGGACCTTGTAGAGGTCGAGGACCTTGGCGAGATAGGCGTCGGAGAAATCGGCGGTCGGGATGCCGGCCGCATAGAGATACTGCCTGACGAGGGGGATGAGGCGCGCGTTCGAGGACTTCATGATGTACTCGGCGTTGAGCCAGCGGAGCTTCTGGAGGTCGAACTTGGCCTGGACGTCGTTCATCTCCGAGATCTCGAAAACCTTGACGGCTTCGGCGGGAGGCAGGATCTCGCGGCCGTCCTTGGGCGTCCAGCCAAGCAGGATGAGGTAGTTGGCCAGGGCCTCGGGCAGGAAGCCGTCGCGCTTGTACTCTTCGACGGAAACGCCGCCATGGCGCTTGGACAGCTTGGCCCCGTCCGTCCCCAGGATGAGAGGCATGTGGCCGAAGCGCGGCGGGGTCAGGCCAAAGGCCTCATAAAAGATGATCTGCTTGGGCGTGTTGCTGATGTGGTCGTCACCGCGGAGGACGTGGGTGATGCCAAGGAAAGAATCGTCGACGACGCAGGAGAAATTGTAGGTCGGCGAGCCGTCCGACTTGATGATGACCTGGTCCTTGATCGTGTCCGACTCGACGGAGATCCGGCCGTGGATGAGGTCGTCGAAGGCGATCGTCCGGCCGGGCTCGACCTTGAAGAGGACGGCGTCTCCGTCCTTGTAGGCCTTGCCGGCGGCGAGGAGTTCCGCGGCCTTCTCCCGGTAGACGCCGAAGCGCTTGCTCTGGAAGAGGGGTTCCTCGTCCCAGTCGAGGCCGAGCCACTTGAGGTCCTCGAGGATCTCGTCGAGGAACCGGCTCTCGGAGCGCTTGAGGTCCGTGTCCTCGACGCGGAGCAGGAACTTGCCCCGGGAATGGCGGGCATAGAGCCAATTGAAGATGGCTGTCCGGGCGCTCCCGATGTGCAGGAAGCCCGTCGGACTGGGGGCGAATCGGACTCGGACCATGGTTCTCTCGCTTATCGTTCCGGCCTTCGGATGGCGGCCCTCCCCGGCCGGGGAAGGCGCATACTGGCCAATCAGTTATAGCACAGGCGGCGGGGCCGGGCAACTGCAAGAGGGGGTCAAACCTACCTTTCATCAGTCCGGATCTACTCAGATATTTCCCAGCACCGCTCCTCCGGGTCGCTCCGGAGCGGCGCTGACGGTCGCTCCTAGGAATTCGCTTCCTGCCGTAGGTTTGACCCCTTACGCTTCTTGATGTATACCACCTCCGATAAGGAGGCCCATGAAACATTCCAAGCTGGTCACCTTAGCCATCGCGTTTCTGCTCGTCCTAAGCCTGGTCCCCAATCCGGCGACGGGCGCTCCGGCAAAGCCCAAGATCTCCATAGAGAAGCAGGCCGTCCTCGACTGGCTCGCCCGGCCGGAGGCGGTCGAGAAGTTCGGCCGGATCTCCGACAAGATCTGGGAATACGCCGAGCTCGGACTCCAGGAATTCAATTCGTCGAAGCTCCTGGCCGATACGCTCGAGGCCGCCGGCTTCAAGGTCGAGCGCGGGCTGGCCGGGATGCCGACCTGTTTCGTGGCCACTTACGGCTCCGGGAAGCCGGTCATTGGCCTCCTCGGCGAGTTCGACGCCCTGCCCATGCTCTCGCAAAAAGCGCGGGTGCCGAAGAAGGACCCGGTCGTCGAGGGAGCGCCCGGCCACGGCTGCGGACACAACACCATGTGCACAGCCGCGGCAGCGGCGGCGATCGCCCTCAAAGACGCCATGGATGCCCACGGCATCAAGGGCACGATCAAGGTCTTCGGCTCCCCTGCCGAGGAGATCGTGGCCAGCCGGCCCTACATGATCCGGGCCGGCCTCTTCGAGGGCGTCGACGCGGTCATCGACAACCACAGCTCGAGCGGCTTCAGCACCGAATACGGGGTCGGCGGCAACGCCCTCTTCTCGACGATCTTCACCTTCAAGGGCAAGACGGCGCACGCGGCCGGCGCGCCTTGGGTCGGGCGCAGCGCTCTGGATGCCGTCGAGATCATGGATGTATCCACGAACTTTCTCCGTGAGCACCTCCCCCTCTCCCATCGCATCCACTATGTCATCCTCGAAGGCGGAGAGGCTCCCAACGTCGTTCCGGACAAGGCCAGCGTCTGGTACTACGTCAGGAACACGGACGAGCAGCTCGAGGACATGTACCAGCGGGTCATCAACTGCGCCAAGGCCGGGGCTCTGGCCGCGGGGGTCGAGCTCTCGTCGATGCAGGTCGTCAGCGCCATCCATCAGCGGCATGCCAATAAGGCCGCGGCCGAGCTCTTCCAGAAGAATATCGAGCTCGTCGGCATGCCCGCGTGGAGCGACGAGGAACAGGCCTTCGCCAAGGCCCTCCAGAAGGAGCTTGGCGTCGAGGAAAAAGGCATGCCGTCCAAAGTGGACTCGCTCGCCGCTCCGAGGGGAGGGCCATTCACCGGTGGCGGCTCTTCCGACGTCGGCGACGTGACTTTGATCGCGCCCACCGCGACGATCGGTTTTCCCGGCTCGGTCCCCGGAGCGATCAGCCACCACTGGTCGAACGTCGCCTGCTTCTACGGCTCGATTGCCTGGAAGGGCCTCAATGCCGGGGCCAAGGCCATCGCCGCTTCGGCCATCGATCTCCTGACGAAGCCTGAGGAGCTGGCCAAGCTGCGGAAAGAGTTCGACGAATACTCGAAGACCCACCCCTACAAGCCGTTCCTGCCGGCCGACGCGACGCCTCCGAATAATCTTAACAAGGAACTTATGGACAAATATCGGGGGCTGCTGGAAAAGGCGTTTCCCTATTTGTAGATCGGCGTCACGCCCATGTTGGTGAACATGAAGGACCACTGGTCTGTCAGGTCCTCGATGGCCTTGCTCAGGTTGCTCGAGCCGTGGCCGGAGCGCGTCTCGATGCGGATCACGACCGGCTTGGCGCAAGCCTGCTTCTCCTGGAGCGTCGCCGCGAACTTGAACGAGTGGGCCGGCACGACCCGGTCGTCGTGATCGGCCGTGGTCACCATGGTCGCCGGATAGCAGACGCCGTCCTTGAAGTTGTGGAGCGGCGAGTAGGCGTAGAGATACGGGAAGTCCTTCGCGTTGTCGCTCGAGCCGTACTCGACGGCCCAACCCCAGCCGACCGTGAACTTGTGGTAGCGCAGCATGTCCATGACGCCGACGGCCGGGAAGGCGACGCCGAAGAGCTCGGGCCGCTGGGTCATGACCGCGCCGATGAGCAATCCGCCGTTCGAGCCCCCGGCGATGGCCAGCCGGGGCGTCGAGGTGTACTTCTCCCGGATCAGGTACTCGGCCGCGGCGATGAAGTCGTCGAAGACGTTCTGCTTCTTGTCGAACATGCCGGCCTTGTGCCAAGTCTCGCCGTACTCGTTGCCGCCCCGGATATTGGCCAGGGCGTAGACGCCGCCGTTCTCGAGCAGGATGACGTTGGCGACGCTGAAGGCGGGCTGCATACTGATGTTGAAGCCGCCGTACGCGTAGAGGAAGGTGGGGTTCTGGCCGTCGAGCTTGAGGCCCTTCTTATGGACGATGAACATCGGCACTCTTGTGCCGTCCTTGCTCGTGTAGAAGACCTGCTTCGTCTCATAGGCGGACGGGTCGAACTTGACCTCGCTCGCCCGGAAGACTTCGGAGGCGCCTGTCGCGGGATCGAACTTGTAGATCGTCTGCGGGTAGGTGAACGAGGTGAACGTGTAAAAGAGGATCTTCTCGTCGCGCTTGCCGGCGAAGCCGCCGGCCGTGCCTAGGGCCGGGAGCTCGATCTCGCGGACGGGCGTCCCGTCGAGCTTGTGCTGATAGATCTTGGTGTTGGCATCCTTAAGGTAATGGCAGAACAGGTAGCCGCCGGCCGTCCCGGCGCCACTCAGGACCTCGGGTTTCTCGGGAACGATCGTCTGCCAGTTCTCCCGGGCCGGGTTCTTCGGGTCGATGGCCACGACGCGGAAGTTCGGGGCGTCGACATTGGTGTGGACCAGGAATCGGCCCTCGACGACGTCGAGGGGCGAGGCGTCGAACTCGAAGCCCTTGACCAGCATGACGAACGGCGCGTCCTTCTTGGTCAGGTCCTTGACGTAGACCTCGGAGCCGCTCGTGCCCTCCGACACCCCGAGGATCAGCCACTTCTCGTCCTCGGTCGTCTCCGCTCCGACATAGCGGAGAGGGTGCTCCTTGTCTTCCCAGACGAGGACATCCTTCTCCTGCGGGTCGCCGAGCTTGTGATAGAAGACCTTTTGGAACTCGTTCTTGGCTTTGAGCTCCTCGCCCGGCGCGGGCTTGTTGTAGCCGCTGTAGTAGAACCCGTCGCCTTTCCAGGCCGCGCCGGAGAACTTGTTCCACATGATGCGGTCGGGAAGCTCCGTCTTCGTGGCGATCTCCATGACCCGTATCTCGGACCAGTCGGAGCCGGCCTCGCCGCGGGAGATGGCCAGGTATTTATCGTCGGTCGAGTGGCCGATAACGCCGATCCGGATGGTCCCGTCGGGCGAGAGCGCGTTGGGATCGAAGAAGACCTCGGGCGTCCCGTCGAGCCCCTTTTGGACGTAGCACACGGACTGGTTCTGGAGGCCGTCGTTCTTATAAAAGAAGTAGTTTTCCCCGGCCCGGAAGGGCGACGAGTAGCGCGGGTAGTTGTAGATCTCGTTCAGCCGCGCCTTGATCTTGGGCCGGAAGGGGATCTTGTCGAGGTAGCCGAAGGTCACGGCGTTCTCGGCCTGGACCCAGGCCTTGACGTCCTCGGCATTGTCGTCTTCGAGCCAACGGTAGGGGTCGGCCACCTTGGTCCCGAAGTAGTCGTCGGCCTGGTCGACCTTCTTCGTGACCGGGTACGTCAGCTTGGCCGCGCTCTTCTGGCAGGCCGCGAAGGCCAGGACCACGGACAACAGAACGAGCAACAAGGTCATTTTCTTCATTTCCTCTCCTCGCGAGTGATCGTCGTTGGGGTCAATTTTCGCCGAAATCGACGTCGTCGGCAAGCTCGTTGACGTCGAC
>JADGNU010000326.1 GCA_017883305.1 Candidatus Aminicenantota bacterium
TCGTCATCCCCGTCCTCTATTATCACGGGGACGGCCTCAAGGCGTGGGGCGCGGAAAAGGCCCGCGAGGCGCGGGAGCTATTCGGAAAAAAACGGGGCTAGCCCGCCCGGACCTGGGCTACCGGATCACGGCGGGCAGGATGTACCTTTCCATCATCTTGTCGACTTGGGAATGCATATAGGGCTTGCCGTAGGCGGTAGCGGTGACGACGACGACCAGGGGCTGGTCCAGGAACACGAAGATCTTGTTGCCGCCGTTCCCCGTGCAAAAGAACGTTTCGTAAGGGCGGCCGCCGACATGGTAGGTCGTGTTCCAGAACAAGAGCCCGTAATACGTGTCGACATTATTGGGAACGGCCAGGTATTTTTGGAACGACTTCACGACCCACTTTTCCGGCAGGACCTGCACGCCGTCCCAAAAGCCGCCGTTCTTATAGAGCTGGCCGAACTTGGCATAGCCCAGCGAGGGCATGGCCAGGCCGCCCGCCGTGTTCACGACCTTCTGCGGCGTGTAGGACCATTCGTAGCGGGTGATGCCCAGGGGCTTGAACAGGACCTTGTCGGCGTACCGCTCCAATCCGCCGGGGATCGAGCGATCGAGGATATCGCCCAGCAGGATGACGCCGGCCGTAAAATAATCCCATTGCTTGCCGTTCTCTTTCGCCGGGTCCATGGGCAGGTCGAGGGCGAATTTTACCCAATTCGAGGTCGGGTACATGTTCTCTTCGTTCCCGGGCGAGGCAGGGTCCGCGTCCGACCCGAGGAAGGCCGAGCTCATGGTCAGGAGGTTCTTCAGCGTGACCGCGCTCTTTTTTGGAGAGAAATTGGCAAAGGCCTTCAGGTCATAGAACTCGCCCAACGTCTGGTCGAGGTTCTTGATGAAGCCGTCACGGATGGCCGCGCCCATGAGGGCCGAGGTGAACGTCTTCCCCACCGAGCGGGTATTGTGGAGCGTCGTCCGGTCCGCCCCGTTGAAATATTCCTCGATCAGGAGCTTCCCGTCCTTGATGACGACAACGCTTGTAATGTCCTTGAAATCCCTCTGAGCGATCTTCCAGTTGAGCTCGCGGATCTTGTCCCGGTCATGACGGTCGCTTGAGCCGGGCCAGCCGCTGCCCGGGCCGATCGCCTGCGGCGCGATCGCCGCCTCATCGACAGCGGGCTTGATGACGTTCAGAGCGATCTCGCCCGCGGCGATGAGCGCGCCGGTCCTCAGCTCGGGGTTGTTGATGTAAGGCCGGATCTCGATCCTTAGGGCGTGCTTCCCCGCGCCCAGGGCATCTTCGCCCCCTCGGATCATGAATCGCATCCACAGGAACCGGCCCCAGGAATCCTCCTCGGTCGTGCTGATCAGAGGAACACGAAAAGCCGTCCGGGTGTTTCTGGTCTGGAGGGCGCCCGCGCCCGGATTGAGGTTCTCCGTATAGGCCAGGTCCCCGTCGACATAAAAGGAAAATCGATAGTTGCCGATCTTGGCCAGCTCCTCCGCGTTCAGTCCCGGCGCCAATCGGTGCAGATAGTTCGTCAGGGAGTTATCCATGAACGTCCCGATGTTCAGATCGTAGGTTTCAATGAGATCGAACGTCTTCAAGAGATCCGATTCCCTAAGCTCCTGCAACGGGATGGGTTTGGCCATAAAGACGATCTGGCCGATGTGGGCCCGGTGCAAAGGCCCCGAGACGCCCTCCGTCTTGACGAGGTCGGGTCCCTGAGCAGAAAGCGTGATCGACCGGGTAAGGCACCAAATCAAGAGAATGGTTCTTCTTTTCATGGCCAATCCTTTGCTCGAGCGCGAGCGCATGCGGCTCTATCCATTGGACGGTCCGGACGGTCGACCGGTTGGCCGGGAAAGGGAATAAGGACAGCGCCGAACGGTCGCTAGTCCGGGCCGGCCAAGCTCTTATTGTAAGGCGGGCGATGGACGCCTCGTTCCGTGACGATGGCCGTGATATAGGCCGCCGGCGTGACGTCGAAGGCGGGGTTGCGCACCTCTACGTAAGGGACGGTGATCAGGCGCCCGCCGACCTGGCGAACCTCGTCCGGATTCCGCTCCTCGATGGGGATGCCGCCCCCGTCCGGGAGCGTGAGGTCGATCGTGCTCGTCGGCGCCGCCACGTAGAAGGGAACGCCGTTCTCCTTGGCCAGGACGGCCAGCGAATAGGTCCCGATCTTGTTGGCCGTGTCGCCGTTGCGGGCGATCCGGTCGGCCCCGACGACGACGGCCTTGATCTCGCCCCGGCGCATGAACCAACCGGCCATGCCATCGGTGATGAGGACGACCGGGATGCCGTCCCGGTCGAGCTCCCAGACGGTCAGGCGCGCGCCTTGGAGGAAGGGCCGGGTCTCGTCGGCGAAGACGCGGATCGACTTGCCCTCGGCGACCGCCGCGCGGACGATGCCGAGCGCGGTGCCGTATTCGGCCGTGGCCAGCGCCCCGGCGTTGCAGTGCGTGAGCACGGTCCAGCCGTCGCCGAGCAGGGCCTGGCCGTGGTGCCCGATGGCCCGGTTGGTCTCGGCGTCCTCCCGTTCAATGGCCTTGGCCTCGTCGAGAAGGGCCGCCCGGAGCGCTCGAAGGCCTTCGGACCGCGTCCGCTCGTAGACCGCCTTCATCCTTTCCAGGGCCCAGAAAAGGTTCCGGGCCGTCGGCCGCGTCCGCTCGAGGCGCTTGTAGACCTTCTCGAAATCGCGGTCGAGGGAGCGGCCCGTCTCCGCGCTCAGGGCCATGGTCCCCAGAACGAGGCCGTAGGCAGCGGCGATACCGATGGCCGGGGCGCCGCGGACGACCATCTTCTCGATAGCTTGGGCCACCTGGATATAGGTGCGGCAGCGGACGTAGGTCTCCTGCCCCGGGAGCTTGCGCTGGTCGATCATGATGACGGAACGGCCGCGCC
>JADGNU010000327.1 GCA_017883305.1 Candidatus Aminicenantota bacterium
CGTTTTAGTTCTCAGCGCGGTATTAACCTGCGAGAGAAGAAAATGGCTGGCAGAGACCTCCTTTTGCATTTCTTCGATAAACCCCATTTCCCCACCGAGGCTGCCCTGTTCTGAAGGCCGGATCAGGGCAGCCTCATTTTCTCTGTGAGCTAAGCGAACATTTAAGAAGGGGTCAAACCTAAACTTTTAAACTTTTTTGGAGGTGCCGCTTCGCCTAATTCGACCAAAAAGTTTAAAAGTTTAGGTTTGACCCCTTCCATCGTTTGTCCTATCATTACCCCCGGCTTATTTCGAAGGGAAGTCCGTCAAAGGCGGACACAGCCCCCGCTACTGTATCCGGGGACGAATCCCGAGAGACGCCACGGCCAGGAGGCTGGAAGGCTCGGGAGGAGGACGATCCGGGAGTCAGGAAACCTTCTCTAAGCCTCGGTCGACCGGTCTTCGGGCGGAAGACGGAGAACGAAAAGCGGCGGGGGCGGCTGCGGAGCTCCTGCCATGGCCCTGAGAACGCTCGCCGTCGCGGCCCTCGTCGCGCTCATCCCCTCCTTCTCCGAAGCGCAACGCCCTCCGCAGGACCAGCCCGCCCCCCCGCTCAGACACGACATCGTGGTCACGGCCACGCGCCTTGAGACGCCCGAGAAGAGAATCGGCAGCTCCCTGACCGTCGTCAGCGGGGAAGAGCTTGTCCGGACAGGCAAGGCCTTCGTCCTCGACGCCCTCGAGGCCGCCCTCGGTCTCTCGACCGTCCGGAACGGCGGCCCGGGCGCGACGGCCTCCGTTTCGGTGCGCGGAGCCAACAGCGAGCATACACTGTTCCTGCTCGACGGCCTCGAGCTCAACGACCCGATCAACCCTTCGCGCTCGTACGACGTCTCGCACCTTCCCCTGAGCCAGGTCGAACGGATCGAGATCCTCCGCGGCCCGCAGGGCCTTCTCTACGGATCGGACGCGCTCGGCGGCGTCATCAACATCATCACCCGGACCGGCAGCGGCCGGCCGCGGCTCTCGCTCGCCTCCTCGACCGATACGCTCCGTTCGGTCGCCGCGGATCTCTCCCTTGCCGGCTCGGTGAAAAAAATTGATTATTCGTTCTCGCTTTTTCACGAGCGGACGGCCGGCCTGTCCGCGGCTTCCTCTTTTTACGCCGGAAACACGGAGAAGGACGGTTATCGCGACCTGAGCCTGGCCGTCCACATCGGCTACGCCCCAAGGCCCACGTCCCATTTGACCTTCACGGTCCGGGCGGCGCAGGACCGCACCGAGCTCGACAATTTCGGCGGCCCCGGCGGCGACGACCCGAACAACGTCCAGGACTACGGGAGCCTGCTTGTCCGCGGACAATATCGCGGCCACTCCCGGAGCGGCCGCTGGGAACGGACCGTCTCCCTGTCCTGGCTCGGCACGCGCCGCGACAACGAGAACCCCATCGACGCATCGCACCCCGACGAGAGCGACCGGAGCTTCTACCGTAGCGGCATCGTCAAGCTCGACTGGCAGAACAATCTTTTCCTCCATCCGGCCAACACTCTCACGGCCGGCCTGGAGCTCGAGAATGAAACGGGCCGGTCCGACTACATCTCGGACAGCGTGTACGGCCATTCGGAGTCCCTCTTCCCCTCGGCCCACGCCGGCTCGGCCGGGATCTATCTCGTCGACCACTGGGAGGTCCAGGACCGCTTCTTCGTCACTGCGGGCGTCCGCACCGACCGCCACAGCCGGGCCGGCACGGCGGTCACCTTCCGCGTCGCGCCGGCCTATATCATCGCCGCCACGCGAACGCGGCTCAAAGCGACCCTGGGCACGGGCTTCAAATCGCCCTCGCTCTACCAGCTCTTCGCCCCGGCCACGTCTTTCGGACCGGTCGGCAATCCTCTGCTCCGCCCCGAGCACGCTATCGGCTGGGACGCGGGCCTCGAACAGGACCTCGCCGCGGGCCGCGTCATCCTCGCCCTCACCTGGTTCGAGAATTCGTTCCGCGACCTCGTCGATTTCGACTTCGCGGCCGGCTACGTCAATATCGGCCGGGCCCGGACGAAGGGCCTTGAGGTCTCGGCCGAAGCGCGTCCGGGAGGCGGCTCGCGGCTCAGCGCGTCCTACACCCGGCTCTCGGCCCGCGACAGGGACGCCGGAACGGAGCTTCTCCGCCGGCCGCGCGACAAGTTCTCCGCCGAAGCGGGCACGCGCTTCTTAGGGCGGTTCGACCTGGCCGCCCATGTGCTCTGGGTCGGCCGCCGCTTCGACCGCGACTTCAGCCTCTATCCCTATCCCACGATCGCGCTTCCGGGCTATGTCCTCCTCGATGCCGTCCTCACGACCGCCGTCGGGCCGCACTTCGAGCTCTTTGCCCGCGTCGATAACCTTCTCAATGTCCGCTACGAGACGGTCTGGGGATACGGCGCGCCGGGACTCACTGCCAGGACCGGCTTCCGTCTGACGCTCTGAACCGGCGTCGCCGTCCTCTCGAGATGGACCCGAAAATGGGGAATAGGTATTGTGTCCCCCATTTACCCATGCGGTCGTCGTGAGGCGGCGAGGGTTGTCCGGCGGGAAGCGGACTCTTGGGAGCGACCCGGCAGAAGTGCGGCGGAGCCGCGCTTTTAATATTCCGCTCCGGGGACTCCGCTCCACGTAGGCGGGGGCAAGGGGCGATACCCGAGCAAAGCCGAAGAGACGACCGGCCCACATTCGGTCACGGTCTTGAAAACGGGCCGCCCATGGGCGAGAATGGAGGCCCGATGAACATCCTGACTCTCGACAAGATCTTCAAGCCCCAGCGGATCGCCATCATCGGGGTCAGCCCGAACCCGAAGAGTGTCAGCGGCCGGATCCTCGCCAACCTGATCGGCGGCGGCTTCCGCGGCGTCGTCTATCCCGTCAGCCCGA
>JADGNU010000328.1 GCA_017883305.1 Candidatus Aminicenantota bacterium
TCCTCCTTTTCGTCCTCAAAGGGACGCAGGACATCTTCCGTACCGGCTGGTTCGTCGAATCCCTGCTGACAGAGCTCCTGGTGGCCCTGGTCGTGCGCACCCGCCGGCCCTTCTATCGGAGCCGTCCCGGACGCTGGCTGCTGATCTCGACGGTCGTCGTCACCGCCTTGACCTTCGCCCTGCCGTACCTGCCGCTCGACGCCGTCTTCGGCTTTGTCCCTCTGCCCGCGTCGGTCATGGTCTGGCTCGTCTCGATCACCGTGCTTTATATCCTGGCGACCGAAGTCGTCAAGAAATTCTTCTATGCCCATCACAGGCTGTGAGTCCTCGGGGCCGGAAGCCGGACCCGTTCTTGGCACAAGGCTTGCATCTCCTTTTAGCGAAGTTCCCTGAAAGGAGACCGGCGATGATGAAAGTCATTATGTTCGAGCTTCCCGTGACCAACGTGAAGCGGGCCTCGGCCTTTTACAAGAAGGCTTTTGGCTGGCAGATCAATCCCTGGAACGGTTCCTACGGCGTGATCACGGTGCCCGAGGACAAGAACTGGGTTCCGAAGGTGAAAGGCGCTATCAACGGAGAGATGTACCGGCGCGGGTCCAAGAACGAAAAGCCCATGGTCGTCGTCTCCGTGCCCTCGGTCGACCGCGCCCTCGCCGCCGTGAAGCGGGCCGGAGGCAAAGTGGTCCTCGAGAAAGAGGACTACGGGGAATGGGGCTGGTATGCCCGGGTCAAGGACACCGAGGGCAACGTTTTCGGGCTTTGGGAGGAGATGAAATAAGCCGTCGGGGCCCATTTCCTGTTCTGGCCGAAGTCTCGCCAAGGGGCCGGCGACCGGCGCCGGCCCCAATGTCCATTTCTTCAGGACTTATTCTTGTCCGACGACGTCCGGCGGACGACCCACCCGGGGAACGGCGCGCTGGCCTGCCTTATTCAGGCGCCTCCCCCCTTGGCACAATTCTTGAATAATTCAGGGATAGGTGGAGGCTTAGAATAGCCTGAAAGGAGACCGCCTATGACCTTGAAAAGAATGATTTTGATCCTCAGTCTCGTCCTGGTCGCGGCCTTGGCCGTCCAGGCGCAACAGATGGCCCAGCCTGCCAAGACGAAAGTCCTCGACGAGTTGACGCTTCCTGACCTTCGCAGCGTGCTCGGGACGCCCATGGACGATGCCTCCGGCGTCTCGGACTTCAGCCGGGGAGAAAATGGTGAGATCGTCCTCGCCTACCACTATTACGATGTGGACCGGGACAATTATGAGACGGATTTTGCCTCGGAGATCGCGCCTCGGATCCAAACCCTGTACAAGAAGTTCAAGAACCTCGACCGGGTGCGTTTCGAGATCGTCACCAATGACCCGGCGACCGTTCAGTGGAAGCCGTTCTCGCAGTTCTCGATGGATCGCCAGACCCTCGAGAAGCTCCACTGGACGTGGTTCGTGGCCCGGGATATCCTCGATCAGATCCTCAAGAACGAGAAATAACCGAGAACTCGTTATGGGATCCCGACGATCTCTCGAGGGCAAGATCGTCCTCGTCACGGGGGCCACGGGGGCATTGGGCCGGATCGTCGTTCGTCGACTCCTCGATTCGGGCGCCGTCGTGGCCGCGGCCTATCGGGACGAGGCGAAGTTCCAAGAGCTCCAGGACTTTGTCGGCGGCGTCAAAGACGCCCTGATCGGCTTCAAGACCGACGTCACATCGGAGGCGGAAGTCCGGCAGATGGTCGAAGGGATCCTCGGCCGGTACGGCCGCATCGACGCCCTCCTGAATCTCGTCGGGGCCTACCGGGGCGGCGCGGACATCGCCGCCACGAGCGAGGACGATTGGGATTTCCTCCTGCGAACGAACCTCAAGTCGGCTTTTCTCTGCTGCCGGGCCGTGCTTCCGGCCATGACCAAGGCCGGCGCCGGGCGCATCGTCTGCGTCGCCGCCCGTCCGGCCGTCGAAAACAAGGGCCGGGCGAAATCGGGGGCCTACGCCGTCTCCAAGGCGGGCGTCGTGGTCCTGACCGAGACGATCGCCGAGGAGACCCGGAAGTCGGGCATCACAGCCAACTGCATCGTGCCGGGAACGATCGACACCCCGAAGAATAGGACCGCGATCGCCGGCGCTGATCCTTCCAAGTGGGCCGACCCCGAGGCGATCGCCGAGATCCTGCTCTTTCTCGTCTCTGATGCGGCCTCGGTCACGAGCGGCGCGGTGATCCCCGTCTACGGAAAGAGCTGACGCGAAGGACCGCTAACGCCGGGACTTCGGCCTGGTGACGGCGGCGTTGTCGACGATGATGACCTCGGCGCCGTCGGCCACGAATTCATAGAGCTCCCGGATGTCCGGGTTGAACAGGGCGACGCACCCATCGGTCCAATCCTGGAATTCTGTCATGGCCGCCGGGTCCGCGTCCCCGGGTCTCCATCCGGGGCGCAAGGACGAGGGGTCGGCCTTGTGTTTTCGGACCATCTCGGAGGTCAGCTCGGGCAGCTGGCCGTGGAGGAGGATCGCCCCGCCGAGCTTGGTATCTTGAGGAGGGCAAGCCCCGGCGGCGAACTTCTCCAGGATGGTCTCGTATTGGGCCAGGCCGATAAGCCCGGAGTCGAGCCCCCGGCGGGCGTCGGCGGCATTCGGATAGGCGAGCCACAGCCCGAGATAATACGCCGACGACCTGTGACCGCAGATGAAGTATTTCCCCTCGGGGGTCTTCTGGTCCCCCAGGGCCATCTTGGGGCCGTGGGCGCGCCAGCCCAGCTGGATACGGTAGGCCTTGACCATGTGCCGCCCGACCCAGAGCTCGAGACGCCTTTGGGCCTTGTTCACCAGGATCATGACGTTCCGCAGCTTTCCGTCGTTGAGCCGCAGGTGCCGCTCGGCGACGATCTGTGACAACGGA
>JADGNU010000329.1 GCA_017883305.1 Candidatus Aminicenantota bacterium
CGTCCCAGGGCTCCGGCCAACCTTTCCGCAAAGACGACATGATCGCCCTGGACGAAGATGTTCTTCGTGCAGTAGCAGGCGGCGCCGTCGAAGGCCGAGATATCGCGGACCAGCCCCTCGACCACCTTGTCGCACAGGTCCGGGGATCCGGCGAATTCCCCGGATATGTAGGCCGCGCCGACCTTGTGGCCGTGCCCGAGGATAACGGGGTGGCGACCCAGCCGCTTGGCCCTAGCCTCGATGTCCCGGACGGTCGACTCCGAGCCCAGGACATTGACGGCGTCCGATTCGGCGAGAAGGACGTCTTCAAGGGCCGTGTCGCCGCCTTTCCAGTAGCCGCAGGCCATGGTCTGACGGACTAGGGGGGCGAACTCCGCCATCTTGGAAAGGTAGAGCATCGGGAAAACGGCGGAGGTCGACGGGAGCTTGATGATTTGGGCCGCTCCCTGGCCTCCCTCTCCCTCTCCTCCCGAGAGCGGCAGGCCGATCCGGGTCAAGACCGCCGAATAGCCGACGACGTTGCCCGAAGCAAAATGGCTGAGGAGGCCGGGCTCGCGCCTCCGCACGAAGGGGGAATTCGCCCCGAACCGCTGCAGGTGGCCGAAAGCCGTTTCGACGGGACGCCGGGTCTCGAAGGCCTGCTTGACGAACCTGCCGATGAGGGTCCGGTCGTAATCGACGAGGGGCCGGAAGATGCCGAGCCCGAAACGCTCGATATCGTGCTTGGAGAAGCCGTCGATCCGATGGATGAGATCGACGATGGCCTGGACATCCGGCGAATCCGGATCGGCGAAGAAGGCGTCGAGACGACCCATGGCGCTCTGGATCTCGGCCGGCGAGACTTCGGCGAAGACTTCCCGGGAACGGGAACGGAGGGCCCGAAGGGTATCCGGCAGCGCCTCCCCCTCGAACAGGGGAAAACGGAGCTCCAAGCCCTCGGTCGTCTCGGTCTTGACGGCCTTGACATAGGGGTCATCAAAGGCGATTCGGGCGGGCGTGGCCGCAATGACCCGATCAAGGCGGACGGCTGGATCAGACACCGGCGATCTCCGCCGCCTTGAAGGCGCACCCGATCGTCCCGGCGGCTTCGACGCCGGCGAAACGGGAGGCGTGGGTGAACGCGCTGACATGGCCGTCCGCCTCCACGCTGACGATCTCGGCCTCGTCGAACTGAAGGACGCAGGTGTTGGCCGCGGTCGGCGGGCCTGTGAGATAGGGCGCGACAACCTTGATGAGGCCCCGGCCGGATAAGAGGGGTGTCTCTGTCTCGGGATCGACGATGTAAACCCGGCAATCCGGCCCCGGCCGGAAGAGGAAATCAGCGTGGCCGGCGTCCCAGAGACCCTCGATCTGGGCGGCGGTCTCCGTGAAGCTGTAGATGTCCTTGATGTTCGTCCCCCAGAGATCCGGCTCGATGCCGAAGACGGCCCCGATCCGGGCGATGAAAGCGGGCTTTTCGATCTTCGCGCCCCGGATCGTGCCCTTGGCCCCCGAGTAGCCGCCGCCGCTGAAAGCGACGTGGCCTTTGCCATGGAGGTGGAATTCTCCCTCTCGGAACTCGTCGAGGTAGGGCCGGAGGAGCAGGGTCAGACCGCCGAGGGAAACACCTTGGCCTTGCGCCTCGGCGTTATGGATGATGGAGGCGACCTCGGCGGCCGTCATCTTCCTCAGCGAGGCGGGGCGGCCGGCGATACGGTTGACAAGTGTCTTGAGGACTTCGACATCGACCGTGGTGTAGGTCCTTTCATAAGACGCGTTGCTCCCCTCGAGGCCCAGCAGCATCCTGAGGACGGCCTTCTTGCCGCGGTATTCGGCCTTCTTTGACAGGGCCCGGAGGATACGAAGGGACGGGGCGAAGGCCAGGCCGACCGATACGCCGGGGAAGCCGAAGGTCTCGCCGTAGCGGGAAGTGATGTGGGCGAGCTCCTCGGGGCTGGTGTAGATGTAGCTCGGGTCGCCGGAGGTGCTGCTCGAGACCTGGAAAACGCCGGGCACGGCGAGGTCGTTGAGCTCCTCGATCATGCCTTTCGAGAGCTTGAAGGCGGACGAGACGACGCTCGGGAGCTTATGGTAGGCGCCGTCGGCGACAAAGACGAGCAGGTCGGCGCGCGTCAGGTTCCGCTTGGCACAGAGCTGCCGGTAGTAGGCAAAGCGGTCCCATTGAAATTCGATGCTGGCGAGGACGAGGTCCCGAAAGCCGGATTCGGAGAGGGGCGCGGTGCGGACGCCCGGGGCGGGTGACGCTTTCATGGCGGCCTCCCATCATCCTTTTACGCCTACATTATCGGCGTATGGATGGGGGAAGTTGTCAAGAATCCGTCAAGAAAAAAAGAAAAAGAGGGAAAGACTTCGGTCGCGCCCGGATCTCGATCATAGGGTCCGAGGATGACCGCCATGGCCTCACCCGAAACGTCGAGGGCAGAGCTACCGCAGGATGTCTTGTCAAGAATGGGACGCCGGAAGCATGATCGCGAGCCGTGAAGCCCACGTCGTGCCCGCGAGCCCGGCCGCCGCGACGCCGGCGCCGAAGGTGGTGCCGAGCACGGCGCCGCGTGCCACCAGGTATCCCGCCGCCAATGCGACGACGCCGCACCAGAGGACCGCGTGCCCCCGGAGGACGGCGCGGAACGCGCGGCCAGACGTCCGCGCCGTCCACGCGTCCGCCAGGAGCAGCATCGCCGGGAGGGTGAGCGCGTGCTCCTTCGCGGCGAAGGCGGTCGTCGCTCCCGCCAGCACGACGAGCGCCAGGAGCGCGCGCCGGGCGCCACGCGGGGCCTCCGACGCCGCCCGGGACTCGGCGGCGTACGCGAGCAGCGCGGCGAGGTAACCCAGCGCGGCGAGCACCTCCGAGCGGCCGACCACCGGCGCGAACGCCTCC
>JADGNU010000108.1 GCA_017883305.1 Candidatus Aminicenantota bacterium
ACGTCGGTGAACATGTGCCCCGCGTCGGCCAGGAGCGCCAAGCTGCGGCTGAGAAAGCCCCCGACGACCTCGACGACGAGCACGGCCGCCGTGATGACAAGGGCGATCTTCAGCGGCCGTTGATGCTGATGAGTGTCATGATTCTGCCCGGCCTGGTTCATCGCCCCCCCTTGAAGCTTCGTTCGGCGACTTCAACCATCACGCTCTTTCTCCTGGGGCCGCCATGGCCCGCCAGCGGGGTCACATCTTCTCGAGGGCGGCGATGCGCTCCTCGATGGGCGGATGGGTGCTGAAGAGCCGGTTGACGCTGCCCTTGATGTTCTTGAGCGGGTTGACGATGTAGAGATGCGCCGTAGCCTTGTTGGCCGCCTCCAGGGGCTCGGTGTCGGCCGAGATCTTGCGCAGGGCCGAGGCCAGGCCCGCGGGATAGCGGGTCAGCATCGCTCCGTTCGCGTCGGCCAGGAACTCGCGCTTGCGCGAGACGGCCAGCTGGATGATGGTGGCGATGAGCGGCGACAGGACGGCCAGGGCGAGGCCGACGAGGATGAGGACGCCGCCGGCGGCTCCTTCCCCGCTCCGGCCGCGGCCACGGCGCCGGCCCCCACCCCACAGGAAGGACCTCAGCATCCAGTCGCTGAGCAGGGCCACGATGCCGGCCATGACGACGACGAGCGTCGAGAGCCGGACGTCGTAGTTCTTGATGTGGGACATCTCGTGGGCGATGACGCCCTCGAGCTCGACCCGGTTGAGCTTCTCCAGGATGCCGGTCGTGACACAGATCACGGCCGTCTCGGGCTTGCGGCCCGCGGCGAAGGCGTTGGGGGCGGTGTCGTCGATGACGTAGCACTTGGGCGTCGGGATGCCGGCGGCGATGGCCAGGCCTTCGACGACGTTATAGAGGTAGGGGAATTCGTCTTTGGTCGCCGGCCGGGCCCGGCTGATGGTCAGGACGATCTTGTCGCTCGAATAGTAGCCGACCGCGGCCATGCCCATGGCCACGGCGACGGCCAGGACGAGGCCGCCCTTCCCCCAGCCCGTCACATATTCGAAGAACCAGACCAGGACGAAGATGAAGGCCATGAAGAAGACGATGAGGGCGACGGATTTCCACTTGTTGCGCGAGATCTGTTCATACATCTTAGGACCGGCCGTTCCCGATCAGCACAAGGGCCGCGGACCTCGAAAAAGGGGGAATTGGTATTGTGTCCCCGATTTAGAACTGGACCTTGACCGGGCCCTTGGCGACCTCTTCCTCGATCTGGAAGTATTCCCGCGGCTTGAAGCCGAACATGTTGGCGATGATGCTCGAGGGGAAGACCTGCTGGCGCATGTTGTACTTCATGACCGTGTCGTTGTAGAACTGCCGGGCATAGGCGACCTTGCTCTCGGTACCGGCCAATTCCTCCTGGAGCATGAGGAAGTTCTGGTTGGCCTTGAGCTCGGGGTAGTTCTCGGCGACGGCGAACAGGGACTTCAGGGCGCCGGTCAGGACGTTGTCGGCCTGGCCCTGCTCCTTGACGGTCTGGGCGCCTACGGCGGCGGCCCGGGCCTGGGTCACCCTCTCGAAAACGCCGCTTTCGTGCTTGGCGTAGCCCTTGACGGTCTCCACCAGGTTCGGGATGAGGTCGTAGCGGCGGCGGAGCTGGACGTCGATCTGGGACCAGCCGTTGTCGCAGCGGTTGCGCAGCGAGATCAGGCTGTTGTACATGCCGATGGCCATCAGCGCGATGGCCCCGATAATGACAAGCAAGAGAATCAGAGCACCCATTCTTACCTCCTTCGGACCCGGGGTCCGTTCCTAAACAATACGGGCGTAGGGCGGAAAAATCAAGGCGCCCCGTCCTTTCTAATACGCAAAATGGCCCGGTCCGTTATGCCCGGCCCGAACTCTAAATGGGGGACACAATACCTATTCCCCAAGTAAAAATGGGGAATAGGTATTGTGTCCCCCTATTAATATTAATCACCAACTGTCGGTACGGAAAGGAGAAGCCGGCAGGCCCTCCTTGTTGGCCAGGTTGGGCACGGCCAGCTGGTTCCAGCCGAAGCGGACCGCTTTCGGCACCGCGACGCGCGGGCTCCAGACGACGACCGTGTCCCCGGCGATCTCGGCCTCGGCCTTGTAGAAGATCCTGTCCTCGCCGGCGATCTCGAACCACTTGAGCGGCTGGCCGTCGTTCGTGATGAGACCGCCTCCGACGTGGTCGAAGGAAAGGCGCATCAAGTTCCCTTCGACCGTCATGGATTTATAGAGCGGCCCCGAAAAAACGAGCGTCTTCTCGCCGTAGGTGTTGGCCCTGGCCCAGAGAGACAATCGATAGCCGACGTCCTTTTTGTTCGCCGGATGAATGTCGTTGAGGTTGGTGATGTCCGTGATGACGGCCATGCCCGTGTTGGGGATGCGCAACGCTTTCATCTGGGCTTCCCAGATATAAGGCAGCCGCAGGAAATCGGGGATTTCGCCCGCCGGCGTCTCCCGGTTGTAGCCGTAGTTGTAGGGGGCGAGCTGGACGTAATAGAACGGGAAGTCACCAAGTTTCCAGGCGCTGCGCCAGCCCTGGATGAGCGCGTCCATTTTTTTCTCGTAGAAGAGGCCGTCGTTCCGGTTGTTCTCGCCCTGGTACCAGATCGCGCCGCGGATGGCGAACGGGGTCAGGGCATGGATCATGCCGTTGTAGAGGGTCGTCGGCGCCTGGGGATTATCGTAAGGGTTGGACGGGAGGTCCGGCGGGGGTTCGAGCGCCTGTGGGGATTTGGACCCCAGCGCCTTGCGGCTCTCGCGGACCCAGACTTCCCAGGCGGGCAGGGCCTTGGCCAACGCGCTTCTGTACTCGTCATAGCTCCTGGCCTGCTTTTCGAGCAACGGCTTCACGTCGGGCACGGCGGCGAACCCGCCCGGCGGCGTCCAGGGCTCGATGTCCGTTCCGCCCCAGGCCGAATCGATCAGACCGACGGGAACGCCTAGCCGCTTGTGAAGCTCCAGGCCGAAATAGTAGGCGACAGACGAGAATGACCTGACCGTGTCCGGCAAGCACAGCTCCCATTTGGCGACGACATCGTCCTTGGGCCTGTCGGCCGTGCGCTTGGGCACGAGAAAGAGGCGCATGTTCGGATTGTCCGCCCTGAGGGCGTCAGGGGCGGGGTACGGGAGCCAGGCCATAGACATTTCCATGTTGGATTGGCCTGAGCACAGCCAGACCTCGCCGACGAGGATGTCGTTGACGACGATCTCCGGGCCTTTCGCGCCGCGGACGGTCATCGTGACCGGAGCATCGCCCGCCTTGAGCGGATCAAACACAACTCGCCAAGTCCCGTCGACCGCGGCTACAGCCTTCTTCTCCTGGCCGCTGAACAGGACCGTGACCGGCTCGGCCTTTCCGGCCCAGCCCCAGATCGTGACGGGTTTGTCCTGCTGGACGACCATGTGATCGCCGATGACGGCCGGCAGGCGGACCTGGGCCGGGAGGAGGGCCGGGAGGCCCAGCAGAGAAACGGCCGCGAGGGCGAGGCCGATGGCGCTGTTCTTTCTACGGATCATGGGCCTTTTCTCCTATTTAGAACTGAAGCCGGAAGCTGATACCGCCCGGCCAGACACTGAGGCTCCACTGGCGTTCCGCGGGCGCGAGTGACGGCGGCATGCCATCTCCGGCGAATCCCGTTTCATATCTCTTCAGGTCGCGGGTCGCCCGCATGGGCTGGGTGAAGATATTCAAAAGGGAGACCGCCTGTCCGGTCGCGAAGGTGATGAGCGCGTTGCCCCAAGACTGATCGAACGCCAACTTGGTCACGATCCCGGCCGCGGCGTTGACGCCGGCGTTCAACAGATGGGTCTGCAAGTTTCGGCCTCTCTTCTCGCGCTGGGCGCACTGACGGAGCAGCTCCTCGGCCCGGCGGAGCTTGTCCAGTCTTTCCACGGAGGTCGTTTCCGGCAGACGCCGCAGTTTGCGCGGTGCGGTGGCCGGCACGAACGGGTCGATGAGCATGCCGCCGACTCCCAGGACGAAGGTCGCCCCGCCCACGAGCATGCCCTCGGCGAATTCCCTGTCCGGGACCGTCTCGGGGCCCTCGAGCTTCTCGTCGCCCCAATGCGACCCGGCCAGGATCCCCCCGGCGACCGCTCCGGCGGAATAGGCGGCCAGCCAGCCGTAGTACCACGTTCCCGCCCGGGGCTGGCCGGCGTCGAGGGCGTTGGTGATGAAGACAAGCCGGTCCTTGACCTGCTCGTCGGAGAGCGCGGCCGTCTGGGCGTAGGCCGCCGTCAGGCTCGAGAGCAAAACGACCATGGCGATGCAGGTGAAACGTCTCAAGCTGGCCATAGGAGCCCTCCCTCGTCTTCTGCGGATATCCTTGACTTGGCCCGAATATTAGCACGGGACGGGGCCGACAGACAACCGGACCATTTCGGGGGATGGCTGGCCCGCGATATCTGTTGCGGCCCGGCTGGCGAATGTGGAGAATAGGGAGCTTGACGAATCCCGGGACAGGAGGTCCTCCATGAAGCCCACGACCCGTTTGATCGCCGCCGGCGTGCTTCTCGTCGCCATGGGCGCGTTCGCGTCCGGCCAGACTCCGACCGTCGATTGGGACATGGCCGCGAAGATCCGCGAAGAGGGCCTGCAGCGCTCGCAGGTCATGGACATCGTCGGCTACATGACCGACGTCCTCGGCGGCCGCCTGACGTTGTCCGAGGACATGAAGCGGGCCCAAGCCTGGGCCAAGGACAAGATGGAGAAGCTCGGCCTCGCGAACGTCGTCATCGAACCCTTCATGGACTACGGCGCCGCCTGGGACAACGAATATTTCTCGCTTCAGATGCTCGAGCCGGATTACCAGCCGATGGTGGGTTTCCCGCTCGCGTATACCTCGGGGACCAAGGGGAAGGTCATCGCTCCCGCGGTCATCGCCGCCGACATTCAGACGAAAAAGGACCTGGACCGATACAAGGGCAAGCTCAAGGGAGCGGTCATCCTGTCGACGCCGCCCTACGCCCTCGACATGGCCGCCTTGACTCAGGGCGTTTCGCGCCTGACGGCGGACGATCTGGCGCGCCTGGAAGAGGCCGTCGTCCCGAGACCCCAACGGGCGCCGGTGACGCCTCCCCCGCCCAACCCCGACCTCGTCAAGCCCGAGGAGAGGCTCGCCTTCTTCCGGGCGGAAGGCGCGGTCGCGGTCCTTCAGTGCACAGGCGGCCAGATGGGATCGGTCGTCGGCTTCTCCCGGCCCGGGGCGAACGAGGACAAGTGGTCGCGCGAGAAAACGCTGGCGACCTTGCCCCTCATCGCCGTGACGCCGGAGCATTACAACCGGATGTTCCGCGTCCTCAAGAGGGGTATCCCGGTCAAGGTCGAGGTCGAGGTCCGCAACCGCATCGGCGAAAAAGTCGAAAAGGCCTCGAACGTCCTGGGCGAGATCCCGGGCTCGGACCTCGCGGGCGAGGTCGTCATGCTCGGAGCACACTACGATAGCTGGCACGAGGCCGCGGGCGCGAGCGACACCGCCGCCGGCTGCGCCGTCGCCCTCGAAGCGGCCCGCATCCTCAAGGCAATCGGGGCGAAGCCACGACGGACGATCCGCGTCGCCTTCTGGGGCGGCGAGGAACAGGGACTCCACGGCTCGCGCGAGTACGTCAACGCCCACTTCGGCAATCCGAAGGACCCGAAGATCGGAGCCAAGCCCGACTACGAGAAGTTCTCCGCCTACTTCAATCAGGACTACGGCGCCGGCCAGTTCCGTGGCATCTACCTTCAGGGGAACGAGCGCGTGCGGCGGCTCTTCGCGGCCTGGATGGAGCCCTTCCGCGATTTCGGCATGACGGCGCTCTCCATCCAGAGCGTCGGCAGCACGGACCACGTCTCGTTCGACGCGGCCGGCCTGCCCGGGTTCCAGTTCATCCAGGACCGCATCGGCGGCACGGCCGGGCACACGAACCTGGACTTCTACGACACGCTCCGTCCCGAAGACCTGATGAAGAACGCCGTCGTCGAGGCCTTCTTCGCTTATCAGGCGGCCATGGCCGACGAGCGCATCCCGCGCAAACCGTTGAAATAAATATTTTTACGTGGCCACCGCGAGCAACGATCGCCGCTCGGACCAGGGGTTTCGCGATTGACACCCCCGGACTCCCATGCTAAGATGAGGCGCTTTGCGAGGGTGATTTCACCCTTTAAATACATCACATAGGAGGTTGCTAGGAATGTCGACGTTGAAAGACAAATTCTATTTGAAGGTGGGCCCGATGAAGGCCCGGGTCCAATCGCTGGCCAAGGAACACGGCGACGTCAACGTCTCGAGCGTCAACATCGGCCAGGTCGTCGGCGGCGCCCGCGACATCATCTCCATGCTTTGGGACGTCTCGCTCCTCGACAAGTTCGAGGGCATCCGCTTCCGCGGCTTCTCCATCCCCGAGCTCCGCGACAAGCTGCCCAAGGCCCCCGGCGGCACCGAACCCCTGCCCGAGGGCATCTTCTATCTCCTTCTTCTCGGCGAGATCCCGACGGCCGAGGACTGCGCCGCGATCACCGAGGAATGGCAGAAGCGCAGCGTCCTGCCCCAGTATCTCATCGACACAATGAACGCCATCCCCAAGGACACCCACCCGATGACCCAGTTCTCGATGGCCATCCTGCAGCTCCAGAGGGAATCGGAGTTCGCCCGGCGCTACAAAGAGAAGATGCCGAAGACCCAGTACTGGGATGCGACGTATGAGGACGTCATGAACCTCATCGCCAAGCTCCCCAACATCGCCGCCTACATCTTCCGCCGGACCTACATGGGCGGCAAGCACATCGCCCCCGACCCGAAGCTCGACTGGGGCGGCAACCTCGCCCACATGCTCGGCGTCAGCAACGATCCCGCGTTCAAGGAGCTGATGCGGCTTTACCTCTGCATCCACAGCGACCACGAGGGCGGCAACGTGTCGGCCCACGCGACTCACCTCGTCGGCTCGGCCCTGTCGGACGCCTATTACTCCCTGTCGGCCGGCATGGACGGCCTGGCCGGCCCGCTCCACGGCCTGGCCAACCAGGAAGTCCTTGGTTGGATCCAGGACCTGATGAAGGAATTCGGCGGCGTCCCGACCAAGGAGCAGATGGAGAAGTTCATGTGGGACACGCTCAACGGCGGACGGGTCATCCCCGGCTACGGCCACGCCGTCCTGCGCAAGACCGATCCCCGATATGTCGCCCAGAGGGAGTTCGCCCTCAAGCACATGCCGGACTACGACCTGTTCAAGATCGTCAGCCTCGTCTACGAGGTCGCCCCCGACGTCCTGACCAAGCACGGCAAGACCAAGAACCCGTGGCCGAATGTCGACGCCCATTCCGGCGTCCTCCTCTATTATTACGGCGCCACGCAGTTCGACTTCTACACCGTGTTCTTCGGCGTGTCGCGCGCCCTCGGCGTCCTGGCCCAGCTCGTCTGGGACCGCGCCCTGGGCCTGCCGATCGAACGGCCGAAGTCCGTCACGACGGAGTGGCTGGAGACCTTCCTCAAGGAACATCCCCCGGCCGCCAAGTAGGCGTCTAGGGTACAAAGCCGACGCGGGGCCGTCGCACTCATCGCTGGCGATGAGTACGGCGGCCCCTTTTTTTATAGTCCGATTTAGCGGCGGGCCAGGCTGAAATCCGTGACAAGGTCCAGGAAGTCAGAGGCGGTGAAGACCACGGAGCGCTCGCCTGTCCGGACGGCCCCCGGCACGTAGGCGGCCCTTCGGGCTTGATTCTCGTCGACGAAAACGATCTCGAGCGTATAGGGAGCAGCCGGCTTGTAGGGCTTGTAGGCCTTCAAGTTGCGCAGCGCCGCGGCGACGCCTTTTTGGATCATTTCCTGGGCCTTGCTCGGGTGGATCATCGAAGCGGCCGCGCCCATGCCGTCCTTGACCGCGACGGTGGCGATGTCCCCGATGATCTCCCGGGCCTGCTGGCATATGGCCGTGTCGCCCGACAGGAAGACGACCGGGACGTCGAAGTAGCCGGCGATGGCCGCGTTCCAGGCGGCCTCGGGCACGCGCACGCCGTTGAGAATGACATCGAAGAGCGACAGACTCATCGTGTGCTTGAGCACGGCGTTCGGCGTGCCCGCCCGGGCGTGGAAACCGATGAAGACGACGGCGTCGAACGTCTTATCGATGCCCTCCATCATGCTGAGGGGGCTGTTCCATTCGCGGATGAGCCGGGCTTCGGGCCGGAGAAGGTCGGGCAGGATGTTGCGGGCGCTGTCGTGGCCGTCACGGACAACGATCTCCGTCGCCCCCGCATCGAGGGCCCCGGCGATGGCCGCGTTGGCTTCCTCGGTCATGAGCCTGCGGAACAGAGGATAGTCCGGGCCGCCCTGGCTCGTCTCATCCCAGTTGATGAGCCCGCTGATGCCCTCCATGTCGACGGAGATGAACACCTTGAGCTTTTTCGCGGGCTGTTGAGCGGCGGCCAGAGCCGCGATGAGAAGGATGACCGCCGCGATCGTAAGAGCCTTTTTCATGGGGACCTCCTTCCCGGCCTGAGGGTGACCGGGCAAACTGAACCCATTCTCACTCTATTCCCTCGCCGCCGTCAATCAGTCCTTTAAGAGGACTTCCCCCTTAATTGGGGGACACAATACCTATTCCCCAATTAATAAATGGGGAATAGGTATTGTGTCCCCCAATTCCGGCCGCAATTCCGGCCGCGGTCCTTTGGGCGCGGCCCGGAGCGCGTTCTTTTCGCGAGCCGGATGTGCTATATTAAGCCGTCGATAATAGCGGCGGGAGGAATCATGGACATGGAACACAAGCTCGGACTCATCGGCTGCGGCACCGTCGGGCAGGGGCTCCTGCAGATCCTTCACGACAAAAGGGATT
>JADGNU010000002.1 GCA_017883305.1 Candidatus Aminicenantota bacterium
GGCGTAACTCCCGACCGCGGACAGGCCCGGCACCAGGAGGTTCCAGACCGAGGCGCCGAAGCGCCAGGTGTGGTTGACGATGCCGAGGTCGTTCTGCCGGCTCTCCTGGCGGGTCACGGAGAGCCGCAGGCCCCGGACCGGCTTGAGGCTGAACCGGACGCCGTAATAGCTCGAATAGTAGAACCGCTCGATGTCCTGGTTGAACAGCGTCGGGTCCTGGGACGCTTCGATGAGGTAGCGGTGGAAATCGAGCCCCTTGCCGGAACTGTAGCTCGCGGTCACGTCGGCCTTCGGGCCGAGGTCGAGGCGGATGTTCCCGAACAGCCGCGACAGGCGGTTCGTACCGGCGATGTGGCTTCCGAGCTCGTATTCCGCATCGCCGTAGACGACCAAGAATTTCTGCACCGGCAAGAACACGTTCCCGTAGGCGAACCGGCGCTCGACGTGGCCGTCGAACATCAGCTGGCTCAAGGTCAGCCCGGCCGTGCGTCCCTGCGGGCCGAGCCAGCGGACGAACGCGCCGGCTTTGTAGTATTTCAAGTCCAGGCGGGCGATGTACGGCGTCGATTCGAGACCCCCGAAGGCGCCGACGAGGATGTCACGTCCGAGCTTGAAGCCGGCCATCCCGCCGAGGAGCGCGCCGATCCCCGCCGTGTCGTAGAGGTTCATCTGGCCGAGCGACAGATAGAACTTTGAGCCCGGCTTGTCGAACGTCATCCGGGCGCTGTAGAGGATGAGCTGGTTGGTCGCCTGGCCGCGGATGCCGACCCTGTCCCGGGCATCCAGGTCCAGGGTCCAGCCCTGGCCCGGCGGATTGATCAGCGAGAACTTGACCCGGGCCGAGACCTGATTGAAGAGGGTCCCGTCGGAATAGCGGGAACCGTTCCAATCGAAGTAGACCGTCCCTCGCTGATAGAAAGAGGATTCCGCGTACTGGGCGGGCAGGCGCGTCCAGGCGAGCAGGAGCCCGGCGGCGACGAGAAGCCCGATTGATACCGCGCGTCGCATGGATCAGCCCCTTTCCGCCCGCCGGCCGACGGACCAGCTGTCCTGATCATGGCAGGACATGCAGTGGTCCTCTTGGCCGGGGTGGGGAGAGGCATGGCAGCCCTTGCAGCCCGGGGCTTTGAGCAGATAGGACCGGCCGAATTTTCTAGGCATGACGTTGGCCGGTGCGTGGCACGTCTCACAGGCCTTGACTTTGAGGTGGGCGCCCTGGATGTCGGCCCCGGTCTCGGAATGGTCGAAATCCGACGGATCCAGGTTCAGGAGGTCGGCCTGCCGGCCCTGATGCTCGGCGTGGCAGACGCCGCAGTCTTCGGCCTTGTCGCGGTGGAAGCCCCGCTGGGCGGCGATGCGTGCGGCGATCTCGGTGTGGCAGGCCAGGCACTTGGCCGGACCGATCTTGCCCGGGGCGATGTGGCAGGTCGAGCAATCGCCTTCGCCGGGCTTGGAGGCGTGGGACGCGCTGAGCGGCCCCGGCATGTCCTGGGCGGCGCCGGAGCTGCCGGCGGCAGGGGAGAGAGCCAGGGCCAAGGTCAGGATAAGGGATAGGCCGAGGCCGGCGAGCGGGACGATCGGAGTCTTGCTTGCCATAAATTACACTGTGCCTATATATCCTATCTAAATAGTAATAGTAAATCAAATGCGCCCTGCTTTCTGCCCCGGGGCGGGCGGAGATTTCCTCCCAGGCTTCACCTTTAGGGGTGATTGACGGTTATTGAGGCTAATCCGATGATAGGCCCGAATAAACGCAAGGAGTCGGCCCATGGCCAAGATATTGCTCGTGGATTTTACCCAAGCGGACAAAGACCGTCTGGTCTCTGAAAAATACGATGTCGACCTGCGGCAGACCGGTTGGATGACCGGGCTCGACAATCCCCTCGACCTGCCGGGCGACAGCGAGGTCGTTTTCTACCAGATCGGCGGTGAGACCGCGGCCGGGCGGCCCGAGCTCCATGCCGAGATCCGCGAAACGCTCGCCGAAAGGGTCCGCGAAGGGATGCGCATCGTCTGCTTCGTCGGTTCCGGCGAGACGTCCCGGCTGACGAACATCGTCGGCCCTGTGGATGGTCTCCAGGTCCTGGAAAGAGCCCGCGCGGATGCGGTCGTCTTCAACCCGAGGGCCATCTTTCATGTCCCCTTCGAACGGTTCAGATCCCACATCTCCAAGGCCTTCCGCCTCCTGCCCGAGACGTTCGGGGACGGCGTCTGGGAGAAGGAATCGTCCGTCAACGGCAAGTTCGAAGTCCTGGCCAAGACGACCGACGGCGCTCCCGTGGCCATGTTCGTCCGGAAGGGCAAGGGCTACCTCCTGCTCCTGCCTTCGTTCGGCTCGAAGAACGTCGACATCGTCGATCTTATCCTCAAGGACAAGGTGCCGTTCACTTCCGAGATCCCCGCGGAGGCGCCGGCCGGCTGGCTTGAAGGCGACGACTACGTCTTCCCCGAGTTCAAGGCCCTGGTCGCCAAGCGGGACGAGGAGAAGCGGAAATTCGAGGAGATCCTGGCCGACTACGAACGCCAGATCAAGGTGATGAAGACGGGCGGCCAGGAGGAATTCCATCACCTGCTCGACGGCGAAGGCGCGGCCCTCAAGAAGGCCGTCGTCAACGCCTTCCGCTACCTCGGCTGGGGCCGGGTGGTAGACGTCGACCAGTACTGGAAGAACACGATCCGGAACAAGGAAGAAGACGCCTGGGTCATCGACCCCGCCGACATGCCCGTCGAAGCCGGCCTGCGCAAGGGCGAGCTGGTCATCGTCGTCGCCCGCGGCGGCAAGAACTGGGCCGCCGACGACGAGTGCGCCCTCCTTCAGAAGTACAAGGGCCGCCGGATGCAGGAGTTCGACAATACCCGGATGAAGGCCGTCCTCGTCGGCAACTATTTCTCCGCGGCCGAGGCCAAGTCCCGGCCGAACCCCTTCTCGGCCGCCCAGGTCGAGGAGGCCCGGAAAGACGGCAACGGGCTCCTGACGTCGTACGAGCTCTTCCGGGCCATCAAGGCCGAGAAAGAGAAACGCATCACCAAGGACGGGATCCGCGACCAGATCAAGCTCAAAACCGGCCTGATCACCTTCGACATCTGAGCCCCGCGGCTCCTTGCGTTTTGGCCCCTCGCCGGATAGAATTCCCTTCCTCATGAACCTGACCTGGATCGACTGGGGCATTGTCGCCGCGGTCTTCGCCTTCATCATCGGTGTCGTCATCCTCAGCAAGCCGCTTATGCGGAGCGTCTCCGACTTCCTGGCCGCCGGCCGGACCGGCGGGCGCTACCTCATCAGCCTGTCCCAGGGCACGGCCTCGCTCGGGGCCATCACCATCGTCGGCATGCTCGAGATGAACTACATCGCCGGCTTCGCCATGCGCTGGTGGGAGATGGTCATGGCCGTCGTGGTCGTCGGCATCAGCGTCTCGGGCTGGGTCCTCTATCGGTTCCGCCAGACGCGGGCCCTGACCATGGCTCAGTTCTTCGAGATCCGCTACAGCCGGACCTTCCGCATCTTCGCCGGGGCCCTGGCCTTCCTCTCCGGGATCATCAACTTCGGCATCTTCCCGGCGGTGAGCGCCCGCTTCTTCATCTATTTCTGCGGCCTGCCGAAAACGGTCGATCTCCTCGGCCTCCATCTCTCGACTTTCGCTCTGATCATGATCGTCATCCTTTGGATCCCGCTCTATTTCGTCTTCAGCGGCGGCCAGATCGCGGTCATGATCACCGACTTCATCCAGGGCATTTTCGTCAACACCGTCTTCATCGTCATCGTCATCGTCCTGATGCTCAAGATCGATTGGGGCCAGATCGGCCAGGCCCTGGCTTTGGCGCCGGCCAACGCCTCCCTCGTCAACCCGTTCCACACGGGCAGCACCAAGGATTACAACTTCTGGTACTTCTTCATCGGCATGATCGGGGTCATCTACGGCAAGCTGTCGTGGCAGGGGACCCAGGCCTACAACGCATCGGCCAAGAGCGCCCACGAGGCCAAGATGGGCGACGTCCTGGCCAACTGGCGGGGCATCCCGCAGTGGGGCCTGTTCCTGGTGTTCGTGCCCATCGTCGCCTATACGTTCTGGCACGGCCAGGGGTTCGCGGCGGCGGCCGCTACCGTCCGGCCGGTCCTCGACGGCTTGGGGTCGGACGCCCTGCGGAGCCAGCTGACCGTGCCCATCGCCCTGACCAAGCTCCTGCCCGTCGGGCTGATGGGGGCCTTCGCCGCGGTCATGCTGGCCGCCGCGATCGGCTGCAACGAGACCTATCTCCACTCCTGGGGCAGCATCTTCATCCAGGACGTGATCATGCCCATCCGGAAGAAGCCTTTCGCCCCGGAGGAGCACCTGAAGTTCCTCAAGCTCTCGATCCTCGGAGTGGCCGCCTTCAGCTTCGTCTTCAGCCTGCTCTTCCAGCAGAGCGAGTACATCTTCCTCTTCTTCGCCATCACCGGGGCTATCTTCGCCGGGGGGAGCGGCGCGGTCATCATCGGCGGGCTGTACTGGAAGCGCGGCACGACGGCCGCGGCCTGGGCGGCCATGGTCGTCGGCTCGGTCGTCGCCGTCGGCGGCATCGTCGTCAAGCAGCTTGTTCCCGATTTCCCCATCAACGGCCAGATGTTCTGGGGGCTGGCCATGGCCGCGTCGAGCGTCGTCTATGTCGTCGTCTCGCTCGTCACGGGCCGGCACAAGGCCTTCGACATGGACAAGATGCTCCACCGCGGGAAGTACCTGATCCGGGAGGAATACACCGTGATCGACGCCGTCCCGGTCAAGGGCTGGAAGGTCCTGGGCATGGGCCGGGAATTCACCGCGTGGGACAAGGTCATTTATGTGGCGACCTATGCCTGGACGGCGAGCTGGGTCATCGTCTTCGTCGTCGGGACCATCCTCAACCTGACGAGCGAGGTTTCGACCGCGGCCTGGCTCGGCTTCTGGAAGACCTACACGATGATCTATCTCGTCGTGTCGATTTTTGTCATCGTCTGGTTCTCGATCGGCGGCGTCATCAATTTGAAGGAGATGATCGCGACGCTCAAGGTCATGACGCGCGACCACTCCGACCAGGGTTTCGTCGAGCGGGACCGGGGCTGAGGCCATGGCGTTCGGGCGTTTTTCCGGCGACGGCCGCGAGTTCCTGATTACCGACGTCCGGACCCCGAGCCCGTGGATCAACTACCTCGAGAACGGACGGTATTTTGCCACGATCTCGGCGAACGGCGGGGGCATTTCCTACGACCGGAGCCCGCTCCACGGCCGGATCACGCGCTATCGCATCAACGACGTGCCGCCCGACCGGCCGGGGAAATACATCTACGTCAAGGACAGGGACAGCGGCGAAGTCTGGAGCCTGACCTGGCAGCCGGTAGGGCGCGAGCCCGCGTCGGCGTATCGCGCTGCCCATGGCTTCGGCACCACGAGGGCGGAGGCCGAGGTCGAGGGCATCGCCTCGTCGGTTGTGTTCTTCGTGCCCCTCGAGGACGACCGGGAGATCTGGAAGGCGGTCCTGACGAACCGGTCGGGGCGGGCGCGGCGGCTGGCCGTCATCGGCTACGTCGAGCTGGCCCTCGGGCACGCCCTGGTCGACCTCATCAATCAGTGCGACGACCAGCACTTCAACCGGGCCCACTTCGAGAAAGGGCTCGATACCGTGTTCGCCACCAAGACCTACTGGGTGACCGAAACGCGCGGCACGCAGCATCAGGAGAACAAGGAGTGGGACCGCTGGGCCTTTTTCACGGCCAACCGGCCCGTCGCGGCCTATGAAACCGTTCGCGAGCGGTTCATCGGCCCGTTCCGGAACGAGGCCAACCCGATCGCGCTCGAGCGAGGCCTCGAGTCGAAGGACATGGACTGCGGCAACGCCGTCGCCGCCTTGGAGGTCGACCTGGAGATCGGCCCCGGGGAGTCCGCCGACGTCATCTTCTCGCTGGGGGTCATCCCCAAGCCGGAGTTCGAGCGGACGAAGGGCGAGATCGTGGGGAAGTATCGCGATACGGGGTCGGTCGACGCGGCCCTGGGGCGGGTCAGGGACGCGTGGGATCGCTACTTCAGCCACACGAGGGCCGAGACCCCGGACGCCGAGGCCGACGTGTTCTTGAATTACTGGACGCCGTACCAGGCGAAAGTCGCCTTCGACGTCGGCCGGGTGGTGAGCTTCTATTACTGGGGCATCGGCCGCGGCTTCGGCTACCGGGACACGGCCCAGGATACGATCGCCATCGTCATCGCCGACCCGGCGCGAGCACGGGACAGGGTCGGGCTGCTGGCCCGGCAGATGCGGCGGGACGGCCAGGTCTACCACCATTTCTATGGCGACGGGCAGGGTGAGTTCACCGAGCACTGCGACGATCCGCTGTGGTTCATCCTGGCGGTGACGGAGTATTTGAAGGAGACGGGCGACTTGGGGCTGCTCGATACGAATGAGCCCTTCCTCGACGGAGGAGAGGGGACGATCCTCGAACACCTGATGGCCGTTGTTCGCTTCGCCGGGGCCAACCTCGGGGCGCACGGACTGCCGAAGTTCGGCCGCGGCGACTGGAACGATACGCTCGACTATATCGGCGGCAAGGACGGCGGCGAGAGCGTCTGGGGCGCGATGTTCTACGCGGCCATGCTCGTCCGGCTCCTCGAGCTCCTCGATTTCGTCAAGGCGCGCGGACAGGGGGCCGGGGCGCGCGCTCTCCGCGGCCGGTTGGTCGAGGCGCTCGAGAAGCACACCTGGGACGGCGATTGGTACATCCGGGCCTTCGGCGAGGCCGGGAAAAAGATCGGCTCGAAGGAGAACAGCGCCGGCCGGATCTTCATCAACACCCAGAGCTGGGCCGTGATCGCCGGCCTTCCCGACCGGGCCAGGCTCGTCCGGGCCATGGACAGTCTCGGCGAACTCCTCGACACGCCGTTCGGACCGAAGATCTGCGCCCCGGCCTTCCGGGAGATCGATCCGGCGATCGGCCTGATCACGCGATGCGTCCGGGGCAAGAAAGAGAACGGCGCCGTCTTTTGCCACGCGGCGGCCTGGGCCATCCTGGCGGAGTGTCTGCTGGGCAGGGGGGAACGGGCCTTCGCCTATTTCAAGAAGATGCTTCCGGGGCGGATCCCGCAGGAGACGTTCTGCGCCGAGCCTTATGTCTACTCCCAGTACATCACCAGCGACGAGCACGAGACAGCCGGGAAGGCCAGCCATTCCTGGCAGACGGGGACGGCGGCCTGGATGTATCGGGTCGGCTACGATCACATCCTGGGGCTGCGGCCGTCGTACGAGGGGCTCGTCATCGACCCGGTCATTCCGGCGGCGTGGAAGGGATTCAAGGCCGAGCGGGTCTTCCGCGGGGCGCGATACTTCGTCGAGGTCGAGAACCCGAACGGCGTCGAGCGCGGCGTCGTGTCGATCCGCGTGGACGGACGGCCGGTCGAAGGGCCGATCGCGCCGCATCCGGCCGGCGCCGTCTGCCGCGTGTCCGTCAAAATGGGGAAGGCCGCCACCTGAACAGGGAAGGGGGAGGAACTATGCGTCGAGATCCGGCGAATCCGATTCTGACTCGGGCCGACGTGCCCGACATCCCGCCTTTGCTCACGGACGTGACGTCGGTGTTCAATCCCGGCGCCGTGAAGGCCGGCGGGATCACCTACCTGATGCTCCGCGTCCAGGCCCGGTCGCGCGAAACATTCATGGTCATGGCCGAAAGCGCCGATGGCTTCCGCTTCGTCGTCCGGCCTGAGATCGTGAAGTTCTCGGGGATCGAGAGCGTCAAGGACAGGATCTATCACGTCTACGACGCCAGGATCACCCGGCTTGACGGGGCGCACTACGTCATGTTCGCCATGGACATGGACAGCGGCTGCCAGCTGGGATTGGCCCGAACCGAGGATTTCCGGGATTTCCGCTTCCTCGGCGTCACGTCGACCGACGACGTGCGCAACGGCGTCCTCTTTCCGGAGAAGATCGGGGGGCAGTATCTCAGGCTGGAGCGGCCCAACAAGGCCAAGCTCGACGGCGGCCCCACGACGGGGAGCGAGATCTGGCTGGCCGGGTCGGACGACCTCATCCGCTGGCGGAGGATCGGGCCGGTCATGGGCGGGCGATTCCACTATTGGGACGAGTACATCGGTTCCGGGCCGCCGCCGGTGAAGACGCGCCAGGGGTGGCTCCATGTCTATCACGGGGTGGCGACGCATTTCGGCAGCGCCAATATTTACCAGGCCGGGGTCGTGCTGCTCGACCTCCACGACCCGACCAAGGTCCTGGGGCGGTCGCGGGGGAATATCCTCGAGCCGCGGGAACCGTACGAGCTTTGCGGCCAGGTCCCGAACGTCGTCTTTCCGTCGGGAATGGTCGTCGAGGAGTTCGATGCGGAGGAATTCGCGCTGCCGTCGAGCCCGGTCCGGGTCTATTATGGCGCGGCCGATACGGCCGTGGGCCTGGCCGTGACGACCCTCGGCGAGCTCCTGGCCGCGGCCTCCGAACCCCCGCTCTGAGAAGGGGTCAAACCTACGGCGGGGAGCGGATTCTGAGGAGCGGACCTCAGAATCATGGCTGAGTGCTCGAAGCCATGATTCTGATAGATATCTTAAAAAAGGGATTTTCCCACTAAGATATTTCCCAGCGCCGCTCCTCCAGGTCATTCCGGAGCGGTGCTGATGGTCGCTTCCAATAGTCCGCTCCCTGCCGTAGGTTTGACCCCTTCTTCCTTATATGCTAAAAATGACTGTCGATTTATCCCACGGGAGAGAACCATGAAGAGAACGGAAAGGCATCACCTCAAAGAAGACGATATGGCGCAGGGCGTCCATTGGCTGGTCGCGTTCTTCGAGAAATACAAGCGCGAGATCTATATCGTCGCCGGCGCGGTCGCGTTCGCGGCCGTCGTCTTCGCCGGGCTCCTCGTCGTGCGCTCCCATGCCCGCGGCGTCCGGAGCAAGGCGGTCGGCCAGGTCACGGCTCTGGCGGCCGAAGTGGCCCAGAAGCCCGAGAAGCTGGCCGATCTCGAAAAGCTCTCGGCCAAGGGGCAGACCGCCCGCCTGGCCAACGTCGAGTTGGCCCGGTACTGGGCCGAGAAAGGCGACGCGGCCAAGGCGGGATCCTATCTTGCGAAGCTTCCGGCCGGTCCGAAGGACCTCCTCTTTTACCAGGCCGAGGACCTCAAAGCCCAGATCGCCCTCGGCCAGAAGGACTTCGACGCGGCCATCGCCATCTACAAGAAGGTCGTCGACGAGAAGCCGAAGGTCTATCCGGCCGATGCCGCCCTGTTCCACCTGGCGGAGAGCCGGGAGCTCAAGGGCGAGACGGCGGCGGCGCTCGAGCTCTACAAGAAGCTCCAGGCGGATTACGCCCAGTCCTATTTTGGCTATGAGGCCGCCCTCAAGGTCGGTAAGCTGGAAGCCCGAAAGTAAAGCGCGGGGATTGCCAATTTTTCCGGAAGCGATATAATAGGCCCTAATTCTCCGAGGAGGAATTCCATGGCTTTCATCATCACCGAAGAATGCATCAACTGCGGCGCCTGCGAACCCGAGTGCCCCAACCAGGCCATCACCGCCGGCGAAGAGCGCTATGTCATCGACTTTAACAAGTGCACCGAATGCGTCGGCCACTTCGACACGCAGCAGTGCGCCTCGGTCTGCCCCGTCGACGCTTGCGTCCAGGACCCGGACCACAAGGAAAACCGCGAAGAGCTGATGGCCAAGTTCCACAAGCTTACCGGGAAGTAACCTCGCGTCGAGAAGGACCTTGAAAGAGGAGTGAACCCGCTTCACTCCTCTTTTTTTTCCTGCGATCATGAACCCTATGACGGGCGACCGAAAGACCTGGCTGCACGGGCTCCTCTTCGGCTTGACGATCCTGACGACATGGTTCGCCGGCCTGTTCTTCGCGATGTCCTTCCTGTCGACGGCAGGCGTATCCGGAATCTCGCTCTTCGACCCCAGCGTTGTCGGCCTGGGTTTCCTCTACGCCCTGGCCCTGATGATCATTCTCACCGGACACGAGCTCGGCCACTACCTGACCTGCCGCCGTTACGGGGTCCTGGCCACCTACCCATACTTCATCCCCGGCCCGCCGTTCCTGGGGACGTTCGGGGCCTTCATCCGCATCAAGTCTCCGGTCCGCTTCAAGCAGCAGATCTTCGACGTCGGCGCGAACGGACCCCTGACCGGATTCGCCCTGGCCTTGCCCGCCCTCGTCATCGGCCTGGCGTTCTCCAAGGTCGGCCCTGTCCCCATGACCCCGGATACGATCTCATTCGGCGAGCCGCTCCTCTTCAGGCTCCTGAGCGGGCTTTTCTTCGGCCGGATCCCCGAGGGTTCGTCCCTCATCCTGCATCCGGTCGGCTTCGCCGGCTGGGTCGGTCTGCTGGTTACGGCGATCAACCTGGTGCCCCTCGGCCAGCTGGATGGCGGGCACGTCGCCTACGCCCTTCTCGGACGGCGGGCCCGGCTACTCTCACGGATCATGGTCGGTTTTCTCATCGTCATGGGCCTCTTCTTCCACCTGACCTGGCTCATCCTGGCCGCCGTTCTCCTCTTTTTCGAATTCCGTTCGAAGATGCGCCTCCAACATCCGCCCGTCCTCGACGAAGACGCGCCCCTCGGAACGAAAAGGACGATCCTGAGCATCGTGATCCTGCTCATCTTCATCCTGTCGTTCATTCCGGACCCGGTCAAAGGCGTCGGATTGCTGGACTTGATCAAGGGCGCGCCGGGGTCGCTCGGATGACCCGCGTCGGTCATTCCGCGGCGCGGATTTTTGCACAAATTATGTGGAAAAGCTGTGGAAAAGGACGACTTTCATCGAGCCAATATCCGTTCCTGCATGAACATAGCTCGGATTGCACAAGAACTCGTCACGGCCGCAATTCCCGCCTTTTCAGTGAGTTAATAACTCATTGAAAAGACTGATGTTGTGGCGTTAAGATAGAGGACGGCCGAAGGAGGCTTTCATGGCCGACCAGTTCCGCGACGCCGAGGCGACATTCTCGCTCCTGCGCGAAAAATTCAAGGACAAAAAGATCTCGCCGCAGGAGTTCGCCGCTTCCCTGAAACAGCTCCGCATCAAGGACGAAGAGGGGCGCTTCTGGGTGATCGGCGCGCAGAGCGGCAAGTGGTACGCCTTCGAGAACGGCGAGTGGTTCGAGGCCAAGCCCCCGTCCCAGATGGAGAAGAAGGCGATCTGCATCGCCTGCGGGTTCGAGAACGACCTCGAGGCCGAATCCTGCGCGCGCTGCGGCAATACGGGCGCTGAATCCGCGCCGGAGGCCCTGGCCGAGGCGGACGGAGCGGGACCCGCGGCGGCCGTCGAGGCGGCCCTCTTGCTCGCCGGCCCGGAGGTCACCGTCCGGTCCGTCGACATCGTCTCTTTCTTATGGTTCTTCGGCGTGCTGGGTCTCTTCGCCGGGATCCTCTTCGGCCTGCTCGCCGGCGCCGTCGGCCTCTTCGCCGGCTTCGTCGCCCACCTGCCCGCGTTCTTCGTCGATCATCAAGGGGACCTTCTGGGCGGACTCGCCTTCTCCGTCGTCGGCGGCATCCTGGGCTTCGCGATCGGCGCCGGGGCGGGAGCGGTCGCGGCCGTCGTCTCGAACGGGATCCTGTCGCTCATCGGCGGAGTCAGGCTCCGCCGCTCCTGAGCTTCGCCAGTCCCCAGGCGATCTGCCCAACCGAGAGCGATTCGTCGTTGGGCGAATAGGCCAACGGCCGGAACACGCGGAACCCTTTGGCTTCGAGCTTCCTCTCCGCGCTTTCGAGGAGCCGCCTGTTGAGAAAAACCCCTCCCGCGAGCGAGACGTCTTCCGTCCCGTGGACCCGCCGGGCCGCCTCCGCGACGCGGACGATGAGGACGGCCAGGGCGTCGTGGAACTTCGCCGAGACGACTCCCACAGACACGCCCTCTTGAACGTCGCGGACGAGGGCGCGAAGGAGAGGGGCGAACGAGATCTCGGCCGGGCGGCCGGGCCCCGCTTCGGTCATCTCGATCGGATAGCGGCCGCGATAAGCCCGATCGGCGGCGGCCTCGAAACGCATGGCCGCCTCCGCCTCGAATTCGAGGCGCTCGGGCGCCGCCCCGGCGATGAACGAAACGGCGTCGAAGAGACGGCCGCAGCTCGACGTGAGAGGACTGCGAAAGCCGCTCCGGCTCATTTGAAGAACGGTCGCGCGCCGCGACCGCCCGATCCGCCGGAGGGCCGCGAGGTCGGGGATAGTCCCGCCGAAGGCTTTGTCGAGCCAGGCCAGGGCCATCCGCCAGGGCTCGCGCGCCGCCAGGTCCCCGCCGGGGAGCGGCACCGGCTCGAACCGGGCCAGACGCTCGAAGTCCCGGTAATCGGCGAGCAGGAATTCGCCGCCCCAGGCCGTTCCGTCCGCGCCATAGCCATAGCCGTCGAGGGCCACGCCGAGGACGCGCCGCCGCGGCAGGTGCCCGTGCTCGAGGAGCGGGGCGAGAACGTGCGCGTGATGGTGCTGGACGCGGAAGTGGGGGAGGCCCATCCGGGAGGCGTACCGCGTCGTCCGGAAATCGGGATGCAGGTCCGAGACGACGGCCTCGGGGCGGGCATCGAAAAGCTTGAGGAGATGGGCCAGGGTCTCTTCGAAATAGCCGAAGTTCCGGTAATCGTCGAGGTCGCCGAGGAACTGGCTGGTGACGACGTAGCCGTTCTTGTAGAGGGAGATTGTGTCTTTGAGCTCGCCGCCGAGGGCGACGAGGACGCGGTCGGAGCGGAGCGCTTCCGGAACGGACTGCGGGTATGGGACATAGCCGCGGGCCCGGCGGACGAAGAGGGGGCGGCCCGCGACGACCTTGACGACGGAGTCATCGGCTCGCATCGCGATCGGGCGGTCGTGGGTCAGCACGGCCCGGCAGAGTCCGCGCACGCCCTCGCGTTCTTCCTTGATGATCGGGGCGTCTTTGGCGTTGGAGCTCGTGGCCACGATGAGCTCGAGGCGTTCGAGGAGGAGGCGGTGCAGCGGCGTGTAGGGCAGCATGAAGCCGATCTCGTCGAGGCCGGGGGCGATGAGCGGGATGTCTTTCTTTTTCTTGAGGAGCACGATCGGTCGGCGCGGCGAGAGCAGGAGCTCGCGCTCGGCGGGCGAGACGACGGCGAAGCGGCGGACGGCCGCAAGGTCGCGGGCCATCAGGGCCAGCGGTTTCGTCCGGCGGGCTTTCGTCCGGCGGAGGCGGGTGACGGCCGCGGCGTTGAACGGGTCGCAGACGAGGTGAAAACCGCCCAGGCCCTTGACGGCCAGGACCTGCCCGGCGCGGATGAGGGCCACGGCTTCGGGGATGTCGCCGCGGAGCTTGCGGCCCGAGCGGGCGTCGAGGAGCGTCAGTCGCGGCCCGCAGACCGGGCAGGCGATGGGCTGGGCGTGGTGGCGCCGGTCGAGGGGGTCCTCATATTCGCGGCGGCAGTCCGGGCACATCGTGAAGCCGGCCATGGTCGTCCGGGAGCGGTCGTAGGGCAGGCCGTTGACGATCGTGTAGCGCGGGCCGCAGTTCGTGCAGTTGGTGAAGGCGTAGCGGTAGCGGCGCTCGCCGGGCGTTTCGATCTCCTTCGCGCAGTCGGGGCAGGTGGCGATGTCGGGCGAAATGAAGACGAAGCCCGTGTGATCGCGCGTCTGGCGGATCTCGAAGCCGGGGCGGCCTTCGAGGGGCGCCGGGCGGACGTCGAGCTTTTCGATGACGGCGAGCGGGGGCAGGCCATCACGCAGCGCGGCGGGGAAACCTGAGCGGACGATCCGGGACGGGCCTTCGACGTGGATCTCGACGCCGGAGCCGGCGTTCTCGACCCAGCCATCGAGGCCGAGCCCGCGGGCCAGGCGGTAGACGTAGGGCCGGAAGCCGACGCCCTGGACGACGCCGAACACGGTCAGCCGCGCGGCGGATCGACCGCGGGCCGGCCGGATCGGGGACGCCGTCTTCACGACGAGGCCCGCTTGCGGGCGGCGTCCCGGCTGTAGACGCAGCCGCAGTAGTCCTGCCGGTAGAGGCCGTGGGCCCGGCTGAGGTCGACGCTCTTCTTGAAGCCGTCCTTCTTCTTGAAGTCCGCCTCGAGGAAGGCGACGCCGTGACGGGCGGCGAATTGCCGTCCCATCCGGTTCAGGACCGCGGCCTTCTTCCAGGGGCTGAGGCTCATGACCGTGGTGAAGGCGTCGAATCCCTCGCGGGCCGCGCGCGCGGCCGTGCGGCCGAGCCGGACGGCGTAGCAGACGTCGCAGCGGCGGCCCTTCTCCGGCTCGTCCTTGAACTTCAGGGTCAGGGCGGTCCAGCCCTCCGGGTCATCGTCGTCCTCGATGAGGCCGACGCCCGAGTCGAGAGCGACCTTGCGGGCCTCGCCGAGCCGGAGGTCGTACTCTTCGCGCGGCTGGATGTTCGAATTCGAGAAGAATCCGGTCACCTCGTAGGCGTCTTTGAGCATGCCGAAGACGTAAAGGGCGTCGGGGGCGCAACAGACGTGGACCAGGATGCGGGGCTTTGGCACGGGATTACTTCAGGTGCTCCAGGCGGGCTTCGAGATCGGCGATGGTCTTGTTGACGCCGTCGATCTGGAAGTAGATGACCGTCAGCTCCTCATGGTCGACCCGTGCCCCGTCGAGGATGCGGCCGACGTTCTCGAAAAGGGGCTCCATGAGGCGCTTGACGTCGACGATCTTGTCCTGGATGCGCTCCTTGGCCTTCTGCCACTCCCGGATCTCCTTCTCGCGCGCCTGGAGGCGTTCGCGGTACTCCTCTTCGATGCGCTGGATGGCGGCGTTGAAGACGCGCACCCGGGCCTCGACCCCCTCGAGACGGCGGTCAAGCCGGTAACGCTCTTCCTGGAGACGCGGCGCCTTCTCGTCCAGGGCGGTGATGAGGCCGGTCAGGGAGGCCGCTTTCTCCCGGGACTTGTCCAGCCGGGCCGTGCGGTCGGATTCGGAGGGCCGCGCCGTTGCCTCGAGCTGACGGATGTCCTTTTCGATGCCGGCGAGCTGGGCCTTGGCGGTCTCGGCCTCGCGAAGGGACAATTCGAGCGCCTCGAGGATTTCGTTCTTCTTGTTGGCCAGGGCGAGCATCTCGTCCTGGTGAGGCCGCCGGGCCTCCTCCTGCTCGGCGATGAGTTCCCGGAACCGCTTGAGCCCGGTGTCGTGCTCGCGGCCGAGGACCTCGATCCGCGAATAGACGTCATGCCAGGTCTTCTGGTGATGGCCGATCTCCTGGTCGAGGCCGGAAAGCTTGGAGCATTCCTCCTCGATGCAGGAGTCCTGGACGTCCTCGTCCCAAGCCTGTTTCCCGAGCTCACGCCAGAGAGCGGCCTTCTTCTCCCGCTCCTTTTTCAGCTTGGCCTGGATCCGGAGGCGAAGCATGTGACGGCGGGCGCCCGACAGGAAGGCGCTGATGCGCCGGCGGAGGTCCTTGTCGCGGAGGAAGATGAAGACAACGAGCAGCAGGATGACGCAAAGCAGGAACCACAGCAGCCAGAACGGAAGACCCTCTTGGGCGCCGGCGGGGGGCTGGACCTGGAGGCTCGCTTCCATGGTCCTCATTATGTCACAGGGCAAGCGTCCCCGACAATAAGAAGGGGTCAAACCTAAACTTTTAAACTTTTAGGCCCCTCGGAGACGGCCTTTTCGATAAAAGTTTAAAAGTTTAGGTTTGACCCCATCTTCGGAACAGGCGGACGAGCGCGTCCTTGGTCATGAGCTCCGACTGGCGGAAACGGATCATGCCCTTGCGGTCGATGATGATCGTGGACGGGATGTAGTCCCCCGGCTCATAGGCCTTGATGATCTCGGGCGTCGCCAGGGCGATCGGATAATTGACCCCTATCTTGCGCGTCCAATCGGTGAGCTCGGGGACTGTCTTCTCGTCGACGGACAGGCCGATGATCTCCAACCCCTTGTCTTTGAGCTCCTTGTAGGCGGCGATGAAATCGGGGATCTCGCGGCGGCAGGGCGGGCACCAGGTCGCCCAGAAGTTGATAACCAGGACCTTGCCCCTGTAGGCGGCCAGATTCAAGGTGTTCCCCTGGAGGTCCTTGACCGAGAAGTCCGGGGCGGGAACGGCCTTGGCGTCCTCCGCGGGCTGGGCGCAGGCGGCCGTCCCGCCGGCGATCGCCAGGATCAACGTCAATATCGCGAAGCCTCGGGCGAACTTGACCATGTTCTTCTCCTACACTGGGATATCAGACAGAGTGATGCTAACAATATAGACGAAAGGCGGACACCCGGCAACACAAAGAAGGGGTCAAACCTACCTTTCGTTACTTTTCGATACGAATGTAGGTCGAAGGGCCAATAAGTGACGAAAGGTAGGTTTGGCCCCCTCTTATTCTCTTTCTTTATGCGACGCAGCCTTTGGTCAGGCGCTCCCAGCGGGCGTCGATCTCGGCCTGGATGACCGCGATCTGCTCCGGCCCCAGGTGCCGGAAACGACCCTGCAGGCGCAGGTAGTCGTCGACCGGCTTCCTGTCCTTGAGCTTCAGGTTCAACGTCGTCTTTTCGCCGTTCTCGATCTCCAAGAGCGGGAAGTAGCCATTCTGGACGGCCATCCGGGCCAGCTTGATGGTGTCGTCGGGCCGGCTCTTCCAGCCCGTCGGGCAGGGCGCGTAAACGTGGAAGAAGCGCGTGCCCTTGATGTCCTTGGCCTTTTTCATCTTCTTGAAGAAATCCTCAGGGTGGGAGATGCTGGCCGTGGCGATGTAGGGGATGCGGTGCGCGGCCATGATGGCCACGATGTCCTTCTTGGGCCGGTTCTTGAAGTGCTTGACCGGCGTCGTCGTCGTCCAGGCGCCGTAGGGCGTTGCCGATGAGCGCTGGATGCCCGTGTTCATGTAGGCTTCGTTATCGTAGCAGACGTAGATGATGTCCTCGTTCCGCTCGGCGGCCCCGGACAGGGCCTGGATGCCGATGTCGAACGTGCCGCCGTCTCCTGCCCAGGCGACGACCGTCGTCTCTGCGTCGCCTGTCATCTCGAGGCCGGCCTTGACCCCGGTCGCCGTCGACGCGGCGGTCTCGAAGGCACAATGATAGATCGGCACGTCCATCGAGGAATAGGGGTACGGTCCGTCGATGACGGCCCAGCAGCAGGCCGGGATGCAGAGGACGGTCTGCTTCCCCAGGGCCTTGAGCATGTATCTCATGGCCAGCGTCGCGCCGCAGCCCTGGCAGGCCAGGTGGCCGCAGGCCATCAGCTCGTCGGCCGGCAGCGTCATCGTGAATTTTTTTTCTTTCTTCACTTCTTGGCTCATTTCTTGACTCCGATCCAGACGATCTCTTCCTCGGCCCGGTCCTTGGCCATGGCGTCCGCGGCGATCTCCTTGAACGAATCCGTGGTGATGTCGCGGCCGCCCAGCCCGGCGATGTAGCCGATGAGCGGCGGCATGCCCGGCCGGCCGTAGATCGCGGACTTCACTTCCTGGTAGAAGATGCCGCCCGCGCCGTAGGAGCAGTTCCGGTCGACGACGGCCGCCTTCTTGACCTTCCCGAGGACCTCGCGGACCCGCTCGAAGGGGAAGGGGCGGAAGACCTTGATGCGCAGGTTCCCGGCCTTGACGCCGGATTTTCTGAGCTCGTCGACGGCCACCCGGGCCGTGAAGCCCGCCGTCCCCGAGGTGACGAAGATGAAATCGGCATCGTCGCACCGGTAGGGGTCGACGAGGCCGAGGTCGCGGCCGAAGATCTTCCCGAACTCGCGGCCCGTCTCTTCGATCAGGGCCGGCGCCTTCTCCATGTCCGTCTCGAGCTTGTAGCGGAGCTCCATGTAGTGCTCCGCCCCGGTCAGGCCGCCGAAGGCCCGCGGGTCGGCCGGCGTCAGCTTGATCGCCGGCTTGAACGGCGGCAGGTACTTGTCGACCAGCCCCTGGTCCGGGACGTCGACGACCTCATAAGTGTGTGACAGGGCGAACGCATCCAGGATGACCATGGCCGGGATCATCAGCGCCTCCGCGACCTTGAAGGCCTGGATGACCGTGTCGACGACCTCCTGGTTCGAGGCGCAGTAGAACTGCATCCAGCCCGTATCGCGTTGCGACAGGCTGTCGTTCTGGTCCGCCCAGATCGACCAGCCCGGGGCCATGGACCGGTTGACGTTGCCCATGACGATGGGGTGGCGCCCGCCGCCCGCCCAATGGAGCATCTCGTGCATCAGGGCCAGGCCCTGGGACGACGTCGCGGTGAACGTCCGCGCCCCGGCGACCGACGCGCCGATGCAGGAGGCCATGGCCGAGTGTTCGGACTCGACCTTGATGAACTGGGCGTTCAGGGTCCCGTCCGAGCACATCTCGGACAGGAGCTCGACGACCTGGGTCTGCGGCGTGATCGGGTAGGCGGAGATGACCTGAGCGCGGGAGAGCATGGCGCCGTAGGACAGCGCGTGGTTCCCCATCATGACTTTTTTCATCTCTGCTCCTCCACCATGACGATGCACTTGGCCGGGCATTCCTCGGCGCAGATGCCGCAGCCCTTGCAGTAGTCGTAGTCCACGACCGGCCACTCGTCCACGACCTCGATCGAGGGCTCGGGACAGAACTTCCAGCAGATGCCGCACTTGATGCACTTGCTGCGATCGATCTCGGGCCGGATGTTCCGCCAGGCCCCGGTCAGGTTGTGGGTCTGGTGGCCGACCGAGCAGATCATGACCGGCATCTCCTCGGCCGACTTGAAGACGATCTTTTTTGCTTTCTTGGGTCTCATGGCGTCCTTCCCTCAGGCCATCTCGTACGCTTCCGTTGCGGCCTTGACGTTGTCCTCGGCCTTGATGGGGACCCCGTCACGGATGGCCGCGGCCAGGGACTCGAGCCGGGCCAGTCCGAGGATCTTGGTGACCGCCCCGGCGATGGCCGTGTTGACGATCGGTGTCGCCAGGCTGCCGAGCTTGTGCTTGACGGCGATGGCCGTGGCGTCGATCGTCCGGACCTTGAACTTGCCGTGGAAGGGGAAGTCCTCGGGCCGGCGGTCGCTGTTGATGATGATCGTGCCGCCCGGCTTGAGGCCCTCGGTGATGTCGATGGCCTCGACCAGGGTCGGATCGACGACGACGACGTGGTCGGGCGTGTAGATGCGGCTCTTATCGTAGATCTGCTTGTCATCGATGCGGATGAAGGCGACGACCGGCGAGCCGCGCCGCTCGACACCGAACTCCGGGTAGGCCTGGACCCACTTGTCCTCTTTGGCGATGGCGTCGGCCAGGATCTTAGAGGCGACGACGGTCCCTTGGCCGCCGCGGCCGTGGAAACGGATTTCGACCATGGGCCTCTCCTTGATGGTGATGAATGACTCGTTATTATATGCCCCCCGGAAGGGCGGGTCAATCGGCCCGTCCGGCCTTGACAGCTTGGCGCAAGCGGCGACATGTTCGGGTCGCTCGACCTAACAGACTATCGCTGGACCGGCGCGACGAAGAGCTGATCGACGGGCCTCGCCGCTAGAGAACGGCGGCGTTGAACGTGTCGCCCTGACGGATATCCCCCGTCTCGAAGCCCTTGCGGAACCAGCGGACGCGCTGTTCCGATGTTCCGTGGGTAAAGGCGTCCGGCACGACGTAGCCCTGGGTCTGCTTCATGATCCGGTCGTCGCCGACCGCGCTGGCGGCATTGAGCCCTTCTTCGATGTCGCCCTGTTCGAGGAAATTCCCTTCCTGGTCGGCGTAATGGGCCCAGACTCCGGCCAGAAAATCGGCCTGGAGCTCCATGCGGACCATGAGCGTGTTGAACTCCTTCTCGGTCATCCGGCCGCGCCGGGCCATGACCTGGTCGTTGATGCCGAGCAGGTTCTGGACGTGGTGGCCGAACTCGTGGGCCAGGACGTAGGCCCGGGCGAAATCGCCCGGCGCGCCGAGCTCACGCTGCATGTCCTCCAAGAACGACAGGTCGATGTAGACTTTCGAATCTTCGGGACAATAGAACGGACCAGACGACGCGCCGGCGACGCCGCAGGCGGAATCGGTTTGGCCGGTGAAGAGGACGAGCTTCGGATCGACGTAGGACTGGCCCATCTCCTGGAATCTCGCCCGCCAGACGTTCTCGATATCCTTCAGGACGGTGGAGATGAAGTCGCCCATCTCCTTGTCCTTTGGGCTGAGGGTCGTGCCGGCCCCCGCTGTGGACGGCTGGTCGACCTGGAGGTTCTGTGTGATATCTGACGGGTTGCCGCCCAGGAGAAAATAGAGGATGGCGATGACCACGCCCAATCCGCCGATGCCGCCGCCGACTGCGAGGCCGCGGCCGCTGACACCCCTCCGGTCCTCGACGTTATCGCTTTTCGGTCTTCCTTGCCATCTCATGGTGTCCCTCCTTCCTTAACTCGCGGCCTGGGCTTCGTAAAGCTTCTTCAGCATGACCGCGTCGCCCTCGAGATTGGGGCTCTCGCAGATAATCAAGCCCTCGACGCCGAGGTCGCGCAGAACCTCCAGCCATTCGTCGTAGCGAAATTCCGTCTCCTCGAGGTTGAGATGCCTGATCTCGCCCTTGTCCCCGAATTGGATCCCGGCGATGTGGATGTGAGCGTTGCGCAGCGACCGGGGTCCGAGCTTGCGCGCCACCTTGTTCAGGACGCGCTCGAAATCCAGGTAGGAATTGACCTTGCCCTCGCGGGCGTAAAGATGCGAGAAATCGAGACAGGGCTGGAGCCCGTCGATGTCGCGGCAGAGCGCCAGGACCTCGTCGAGCGAGCCGAACTGGGAGCGCTTGCCCATCGTCTCGACGCGCAGCGTGATCGCCAGGCGCTCGGACCGGACGATGGATTGGACCGCGGCCAGCTCCCGCTTCACGGCGGCGTAGGTCGCCTCGGCTGAGTCTTGGCCGTAGAAGGCCGCGTGGAAGACGGCGCTCACCGCGCCGCAGGCGGCTCCGACGCGGGCCGTTTTGAGCAGCCGTTCCTGGCTCTGCAGCCGGATGCCGGGGTTCTCGGAGTTGAAGTTGATGTGATAAGGGGCGTGGACGCTCAACCTGACGCCCGTCTTTTGCGCCTTCTCGCGGACCTTGGCCGCCGTGTCGAAGCCCATCTTGACGCCGTTGACGAACTCGATCTCCAGGCCGTCGAGCCCCAGGCCCTTGATGCGGTCGATCCCCGCCAGGCTCGAGTCTTCGGCGGCGGAAAAGGGGACACCGGCTGTGCCGAAGAGAAGTCCCTTAGCCGCACTCGCCATCGGGCTTCTCCCCGGAGCCGAGGAATTCGCTGACGATGCGCATGGCGCAGAAATCGCCGCACATGGAGCAGGCCTTGCTCCGGGTCCTCCGCCGCTTCCGCACGGCCGCGAACTTGACCGGGTCGATGGCCAGCCGCTGCTGCGTCTTCCAATCGAGGCGCTTCCGGGCCCGGGTGAGCTCGAGGTCGCGTTCGAGGGCGCCGGGAACGCCCTTGACGATGTCGGCCGCGTGGGCCGCGATCTTCGACGCGACAAGCCCTTCGCGGACGTCGTCGTCGCTCGGCAGGCCGAGATGCTCGGCCGGGGTGACGTAGCACAGGAAATCGGCTCCGGCCGCCGCGGCCACGGCCCCGCCGATGGCCGCGACGATGTGATCGTAGCCAGGGGCGATGTCGGTGACGAGCGGGCCGAGGACATAGAACGGCGCGCCGTCGCAGACCCGTTTCTCGAGGCGCATGTTCATCTCGACCTGGTCGAGCGGCACGTGGCCCGGCCCTTCGACCATGACCTGGACGCCGGCCTCTCTCGAGCGCTTGACCAGCTCGCCCAAGGTCAGCAACTCCTCGATCTGCGGCCGGTCGGTCGCATCAAGAACGGAACCCGGCCGGAGCCCGTCCCCCAGGCTGAGCGTCACGTCATGGCGATGCGCGATCTCGAGAAGGCGATCGAACCGGGCATAGAAGGGGTTCTCTTTCCCGTTGTGGAGCATCCAGGCGACGAGAAAAGCCCCGCCGCGGGAAACGACGTCGGCGACCCGGCCCTGCTTCTTAAGGCGTTCGATGGCCTTCAGGGTCAGACCGCTGTGGACGGTCATGAAATCGACGCCCTCGCGGGCCTGCGAATCGACCGCTTCGAACAGATCGTCCTCGGTCATGTCGACGATGGACTCGCGGCGTTCGATGGCCAGGACGGCGGCCTGGTAGATGGGGACGGTCCCCAAGGGGATGGGCGTCCGGGCCAGAATGGCCTTGCGGATCTTCTTCAGGTCGCCGCCCGTGCTCAGGTCCATCAGGGCGTCGGCCCCGTACTGCAGGCTGATCCGGACCTTGCGCAGCTCGTCGGCGAGGAGCGGAAAATCGCGGGAGGTGCCGAGATTGACGTTGACCTTGGTCCGCAGCCCCCGGCCGATCCCTGAAGGCCTGTCCGGGGCGTGATGCGGATTGTAAGGGATGACGACCAGACCGCGGCCGACGAGATCAGCCAGTTTCTCCGGAGCGACGCCCTCGATCCTGGCGACCTTTTTCAGGACTGGGCTGAGGAGGCCTTTCTTTGCTTTTTCAGTCTGTGTCATGGTGGATCGAGTGCGTCTTTCAGAATGGGATTCAAAGTATAGAGGAGGCCCCTCGGACTGTCAAGAAAGCGGACGGCGCGCCAAGGATTAGTCGGGGCTCATTTCGCCTCACCCCAAAGGGTGATGTCCGAGGGTGATATTTCACCCCCGCTTTCATCCGGGCCGACGATTGTCCGTCAGGGGAGCCCCCCCTATCATGGACCTGCCATGCGACGGAATGCGCCCGCTTCTCTTCCGGCCGATCGTCCGGCCGCCTGTCCGCCATCCCGTCGTACCCACTAGCCGACAAGACGCCAGACATTTTCGCCGCGAGGTGCGGCGTTTTATCCAACGGCGGTAGCCTGCCGCGAAAGGTCTATCTGTCCGCCCCATGGACGTCCCCAACAAGCTCATCGCCAGGAACACGGTCCTGAACCTCGTGGGGCTCGTCGTCCCCCTGGCCGTCGGGTTCGTCACCATCCCGATGGTCGTCCGGGCCCTGGGCAACGAGCGCTTCGGCATCCTGGCCCTGGTCTGGGTCGTGTTCGGCTATTTCGGCCTGTTCGATCTCGGCCTCGGCCGGACGACGACCCGCTACGTCGCCGACTGCCTCGGCCGGAACGAGCCGGACAAGCTGCCCGGCTATCTCTGGACGACTATCGCGCTGCAGACGGCGATCGGGATCGCCGCCGCCTGTCTCTCGCATCTGGCCGCGCCGCTCATCGTCCGGCGCATCCTCAACATCCCGTCCGGCTTCGAGGCCGAGACCATCCTGACCCTCCGCCTCGTCGGCTGGTCGCTTCCGGTTATGTTCGTCGCGTCGTCTTTCCGCGGGGTCCTCGAGGCGGCCCAGCGCTTCGACCTCGTCAACGCCGTCAAGGTCCCGGTGAACATCCTGTTCTACATCCTGCCGCTCGCCGGCGTGGCCATGGGCTTTGCCCTCCCCGGGATCGTCGTCCTGCTCGTCCTCTCCCGGGCGGCGGCCCTCCTCGTCTGGGGGGGGCTGGCCCTGCGCGTCCTGCCCCCCCTGCGGACGAAGCCCGTCCCGCGCCGCGAGCTCGTGCGTCCGCTGTTTTCGTTCAGCGGCTGGCTGGGGCTCTCGGGCATCCTCTACGCCGTGACGACGTCGCTCGACCGGCTCATCATCGGCTCGCTCATCACGGTCGAGGCCGTGACCTTCTACAGCGCCCCTTACGAGGCCATCAATCGGCTCGGGGTGGTTCCCGGCAGCCTATCGATGGTCCTCTTCCCGGCCTTCAGCCTGCTCGACGCCGGCGGGCGCGAGGACCGGTCGGAGACGCTCTTCGCCCGGTCGTCGAAATTCCTTCTCCTCTCGACCGGCCCGATCTTCATCCTGCTCATGGCCTTCGCCGGCGATTTCCTCCGGCTCTGGCTCGGGCCGGATTTCGCCGTCCAGAGCACGTTCGTCGTCCAGGTCCTGGCGGCGGCCTTCCTGCTCAACACCATTTCGGCCGTGCCTAACAGCTACCTCATCGGCATCGGACGGGTCGATCTCGCCCCGAAGTACCAGGCCGTCGAGCTGGTCGTTTTTGCCGGCCTGATCTTCGCCGGGGCCAAGCTTTGGGGGATCAAGGGCGTGGCCCTGGCCACGGCCGTGCGGCTCGTTGCCTTCACCGCATTCCTGGTCATTGCTTCGGTCAAGGCGGGCCGCATCCGTCCGGGCTTCATCTGGAAGAACGGCTTGGGCAAGGTCGTCGCCGCGCTCGCGCTTTTCGCTGTGGCCCTGGCCGTCAATGGCGTCCTCGGCGGCGGCCTGTGGGGCGCCGGGGCCTGCCTCCTGGTCCTGGCCGCGGCGGCCTACTCCCGGCTTCTCGACGGCGAAGAGCGGGCCTTCATCGCCCGGTCGCTCCACCTCCGCCGCGCGGCCGCCCCGGCCGAAGCTGCGGGACCGGAGGGCGGCCGATGAAACCTCGCGTCGCCGTCGTCCACCAGCAGCTCCTTCCCGGCGGCGGCTCGGAGGTCTGCGCCATGTGGACGCTCCAGGCCCTGGCTGACGAGTACCAGGCGACCCTGATCACGATGGGCCGTCCCGACATCGCGGCCCTCAATCGAAGCTGCGGCACGGCGGTCGACGAAGGCCGGATCGAAGTCCGGGCCCTGCCCATCCCGCCAGGCTTGCGCCGGCGCTTCGACGCGCTCCGGGGCGTCCGGCTCGATCGCTACTGCCGGCGCCATGCCGGCGAATTCGACGTCATGGTCTCCGCTTACAATGTCATGGATTTCGGCCTTCCCGGGATCCAGATCGTCGCCGATTTCTCTTTCGACGACGACCTCCGCCGCGAGGTCCACGCCGGGAGCGGCGCGGCCGACGGGGCCCTTTATGCGGCCTCCGCCGGCCGGTCATTCTACATGGCCCTGGCCAGGGCCCTCTCCGGGAGATCCGAGGAAGGCTGGGCAAAGAACCGCACCCTGGCCGTTTCCGAATGGGTGCGGGGGCTGCTCAAAGACAGGTTCGATGTCGATTCGACGGTCCTCTATCCGCCCGTCTCGGTCGTCCCTCCCCGGATCCCCTGGGAGGACCGTGAGGACGGGTTCGTCGTCATGGGCCGGCTCGTCCCCGAAAAGGGCCTGCCCCTTGTCGTCGACATCCTCTCCGAGGTGCGCAAGGTGAAGCCGGTCCACCTCCACATCCTCGGCCGCCCGGCGCGGGCCGCCTACGCCCGGGAGATCGAGCGCCTCTGCGGATCGAACCCAGGCTGGGTCCACCTCGAGGGCGAGATCTACGGCCCCGAAAAGGACGCCTTCCTGGCCCGCCACAAGTACGGCATCTCCGGCTGCCGCGGCGAGGCCCTCGGCGTCGGGCTCGCGGAGATGGTCGTGTCCGGCGCGATCGTCTGGGTCCCCGACAGCGGCGGCCAGACCGAGGTCGTGACCGACGCGGCGTTGATCTACGCCGGGCGCGACGACGCCGTCTCGCGCATCGTGAACGTCATCACCGATGCCGGGCGCGAGACCGCGCTGAGGCGGCACCTCGAAGAGCGCGCGGCCGTGTTCTCCTCGTCCCGCTTCGTCTCCGGCCTGCGGGCCGTCGTCCGCGATTTTCTGACGGAAGGTCAGGGCCGTGGAGCATAGGATCGCCTTCGTCGTGGCGACCAAAGACCGGCCGGAAGAGCTGCGGCGGCTCTGGCAGAGTCTTCTTCTTCAGAGCCGGGTCCCCGACGAGGTCGTCGTCGTCGACGCGAGTGCCCGTCCGTCGCCCGCGCCGGAAAGCGAAGGCGGCCGGCCCGTCCTTCGCGCGATCCGGACCGCGGCCGCTTCCGCCTCGCGCCAGCGCAACATCGGGCTCGACGCGGTCGGCCCGGACGCCACCCTCGTCGGCTTTCTCGACGACGATGCCGTCCTCGAATACGACGCCGTCGAGGAGATGCTCCGTTTCTGGACCCTGGCCGGACCGGACGTCGCCGGGGCCGCGTTCAACATGGCCAACCATCCGACGCTCGACTGGCCGGTCCTCAAGAGGACGCCCCTCGCGGCGGACCTCGGCCTTTACTCCGGCCGCGGCGGCCGGGTAACGGCCTCCGGGTTCCAGACGATGATCGGCCCTGTCGAGGCCACGACGTGGACCGAGTGGCTGCCGAGCGGGGCCTCCGTCTGGCGGCGCGACGTCTTCAGCCGCTTCCGCTTCGACGAGTGGTTTGACGGCTACAGCTACCTCGAGGACCTCGACTTCAGCTATCGCGTCGGCCGGGCTTCAAGGCTGGCCGTCGTCGCGCCGGCGCGCTATCGGCACCTCCCCGCGGGCGGGGGCCGGGGCGGCGGCTATGTCTTCGGCGTCCGCGAGGTCCTCAACCGGACCCACTTCGTGAGCAAGTACCCTGGTCTCTCCCTGGCCAAGTGCCGGGCCGCCTTGACCCTGCGGCTCCTGATGAGCCTCGCCTTCGCCGTTCGCGAGCGGAAGACGACTTATGCCATTCGGGCCTTCGGCAACGCCGTCGGCCTCGTGAGGTCCGTGATCGGCGCCGCGTGAAACCCATGACCCCCTCAAGACCCAAGGTCCTCGCTTCCGCCTACGCCTGCCACCCGGAGCCCTCGACCGCGCACTTCCCGGGTGAGGCCATTCTGGGCTGGCACCTGGCCAAGGAGATCGCCGGCTTCGCCGACCTGCACCTGATCACTTGGGCCTTCAATCGCCAAGGGGTCGAGGGAACGATCACGGACGGTGACGGCCACCCGGCGCAAGTCCATTACGTCGACCTGCCGCGAGGACTCTACGAGACGCTTCGCGACCGGCACCTGGGCGCGCGCATGTACTACTATCTTTGGCAGCGGGCTGCGGCCAAGGCCGCCGTCGAGCTCCATCGTCGCGAGGGCTTCGATCTCTTCCACCAGATCACTTTCTCGAACGACTGGATGCCGAGCTACATCGCCCCCGCCCTTCCGGTCCCCTTTATTTGGGGGCCTATCGGCGGCGGGCAGAGAGTGCCCCGCGAGCTGATGCGGACGATGGCCCGCCGCGACAGGCGCCAGGAGAGGTCGCGGACCTTCCTCCAGAACGTCTGGCGCGCGACGCCGGCCAGGCGCCGCACCGCCGAGAAGGCCTCGGCCATTCTCGTCTGCAACAAGGAGACCCGGGACGTCCTCCGGCGCTTCCGCTCGAAGATCGTCGACTTCCCGGTCAATGGCATCCGCCGCGAGGACCTGGCCGTCCGGCCCGAGCCGGCCGAGTCCCGCGATGGGTTCCGCGTTCTCTACGTCGGCCGCTTCGATCCCATCAAGGGCCTGCCGCTCGCGTTCGAAGCGCTGCGCATCCTGGCCGGCATCGCCCCCGCCGTGTCGCTCGAGCTCGTGGGCGAAGGTCCGGAGCGGCCTCGGCTCGAAGCGCTGGCCGACCGCCTCGGCATCGCCGGACGTCTGGTCTGGACGCCGTGGAGCCCCCGGTCCGAGATCTTCGCAAAGATGCGGCGGAGCGACGTCTTTCTCTTCCCCTCCATGCGCGACGGGGGAGGGGCCGTCGTCGTCGAGGCCATGGCCAACGGCCTGCCCGTCGTCTGCCTCGATCTCGCCGGCCCGGGCCTTCACGTCGGCGACGAATACGGCGTCAAGATCCCGTCGGGGCCGCCTGACGTCGTCGCCGCCGCCCTGGCCGGGGCCCTCGGCCGGTTCTGGTGCGACCCGGGCCTGCGGGCCCGCATGGGCGCCGCGGGCCGCGACAGAGCCGCCTCGTTCTACGAGTGGAGCCGCCTCGGGCAGCGGCTGCGGGGCATCTATGCCGACGCTCTGGACGGCCGGAGCCCGCGGCAGGAGGACCGCTCGTGATCTTCGCCCTCTTCCTCTGGGGCATGGCCTGGGGAGGCGTGTTCACCGGGCCCTACAACCTCGTCCCGCTTCCCTCGCTGAGCGATCCCCTGGCCGTCTTCCAAGGCGCCCGGGCGCTCCTGCCCGTGGCGGCCGCTTATATCAGCATCCTCTGGGCGCTGGCTTCGCGGTCCCGTTTTCGCTTCGCCTGGACGTCGCTCGGCTTCTTCGTCTACTACGGGGCGCTCGGTCTGGCCGCCTCGATCTTCTTGTCGCCGGACCCGGTGACGGCGCTCTATTGGGGATCGGCTTACCTCTCGCCTCTGCTCGTGACCTGGTTCATCATCGAAAGGCCCGAGCCCCTGCCCATCCTCAGGACCATCCTGCGGCTGAACGCGGCCATCGTCATCGCCCTGCTGCTGGCCGTCCTGCCCGAGGCCTACCGGTTCGGGTTCGGCCGGGCGACCCGGTTCGAGATCTATCATATGCCCTTCGGCCTCGGCGAGGTCCGGGCCAACGGCGTCGGCCGCTACGCCCTCATCGTCCTCATCCTGGCCGCCGTGAGCCTGGCAACCTCGGCCTCGAAGAAAAAGTTCCTCTGGCTGCCGCTCGCCGTCCCGGCCGTCTTCATCCTCATGCAGACCCAGTCCCGTTCGGCCCTGCTCGGCCTGGCCGTGACCAGCATGCTCTTCGTCATCATCCGTGGCGTCGACCTGCGCTTCCTCGTCGCCGGACCCGCGGCGGCCTATGTCATCTGGGTCTCGGGCGTCACCTGGAGGGCCAAGGGCGCGCTGAGCTCGCTCGTCTTCCTCACCGGCCGCGACACCACCTGGAAGAAGGGGCTCGAGAGGATCGGCGAGTCGCCCATCTTCGGCTGGGGCTTCCACGCCGACCGGCTCCTCATCAACGAAGAGCATATGCACAACTCGTACCTCCACGCCGGCATCCAGGCGGGCGTCATCGGCGCCCTGCTCTTCGCGGCCGGCGTCGTCGTGCTGTGGGCGTTCCTGTGGAAGAGCGGCGTCCTGCGCCGCATCCGCGAGGCCGCCGCGCCCGACCGGGCCCTTCTGACGCAGTCCGTCCTCGTTCTCGGCTTCCTCTCGGCCCGGAGCTTCTTCGAGTCGACGGCCGCCTTCTACGGCGTCGATCTCCTGCTGTTCGTTCCGGCCGTCGCTTATATCTACCAGTGGGCCTTCGACAATCCCGTCCCCGCACCATGAAGATCATCATCCACACGATGTACTACCTCCCGGACTTCGGGAGCGCGCCCATCCTCATGGACGAGCTCGCGCAGAGCCTGGCCGCCGCCGGGCACGAGGTCGAGGTCGTGACCACCCTGCCGCGGACGCGCGGCGAGGAGTTCCGCGGCCTCGTCTATTCCCGGAGGATTGAAGGCGGCGTGGTCGTGAAGCGGCTGTGGACGAACAGCGCCGCCTTTCCGCTGGCGCGGCTTCTCGCGTGGAACATCTACACGGCCGGGGCTCTGCTCAACCAGCTGGCCGTCCGGCGCGCGGACGTTCTCTTTCTGAGGACTCCGCCCCTCCAGCTGGGCGTTCCAGCCCTCTTCGCCAAGGTCCTCCGCGGCGCGAGGGTCGTCGTCAACGTCCAGGACATTCATCCGGACCTGGCCATCGAATCCGGCATCTTGCGGAGCCCGGCCGGCATCCGCTTCGCCAAGGCGCTCGAGAAGTGGGTCTACGGCCTGGCCGACACGATCGCCGTCATCAGCGACGGATTCGCCCGGAACCTCCGCAGCAAGGGTGTCCCGGCCGCGAAGCTCGCCGTCCTGCCGAACTGGGTCGACACGGAATTCCTCAAGCCCGGGCCGAAGGACAATCCCGTCTCGCGCCGTCACGGCCTCGACGGGAAATTCGTCGTCATGTACGCCGGGACGATCAGCATCAGCAGCAACCACGCCCTCGAGCGGGCCCTCGAAGCGGCCGCGCTTCTCGCCGGGGACCGCGAGATCGTCTTCGTCGTCGTGGGAGAGGGGCTGAAGAAGGATTCGCTCCGGGAGAAGGCGGCCGCCCTGGGGCTCGGGAACGTGGTCTTCCTGCCCTTCGTGCCGTATCCGGAGCTGCCGGCCCTGCTCGCCTCGAGCGACGTCCTGCTCGTCCCCCTCGACCGGGACAAGTCGGAGCTTTCCGTGCCCTCGAAGCTCTACACCTTCATGGCCGCCGGACGGCCCATCCTCGGCTTGGCCTCGCCCGATTCGGAGGTGGCCGTCCTCCTTCGCCGGAACGACTGCGGCCTGGCCGCATCCCCGGACGACCCGGCGGCGATCGCGGCCGCCGTACGGACGCTCAAGGGCGCGCCGGAACGACGGCGCGCGCTGGGCGCCCAGGCCCGCGAGTACGTCGTCCGCCGTTTCGCCAAGGACGCGATCCTCCGTTCCTACGCCGCCCTCTTGAATTCCGTGGTATCCTAATGACTGAGATGCCGACCGCCAAGAAGTTCTTCACCTACGTCCTGCCGCTGCTCTTGTGGATGGCCCTCATCTTTCCGGTTTGGAACCGGGCCCTCGGCTCGAGCCGCATCTACGAGACGTTCGCCGACGTCTTCCGCTGGCTCCTGCCGCACGCCTCGCGGCACGCGCTCGACGTCTCTTACATCGTCCTCCGCAAGACGCTCCACTTCTTCGAGTATGGTTTCCTGGCCTTCCTCTTCTATCGAGCTTTTCGCGCCGGCCAAAAGCCCCTCTGGTCGAAGAAGACGGGCGTCCAGGCCGTCGCGGCCGCGGTCGCTTATGGTTTCACCGACGAGTACCTCCAGTCGTTCGTCCCCAACCGCGTCGGCAGCCCTTTCGATTGGGCCGTGGACACCGCGGGCATCGTGACGGTCATCGCCTTGCTGTCCTGGGCGGGCGGCCGGCCCCATCCGGGTCCCCATTCGAGGCCGGGACGGGCGCTGTTCCTCAAACGGCCGTTCGATATCCTCCTTTCGGGCTTCGGACTCCTCGTGTCCATTCCTCTCTGGGTCGTCATCCCTCTCGCGGTCCGGCTCGAGGACCGGGGACCCGTCTTTTACGCCCAGGAGCGCGTCGGCCGGAACGGCCTGATCTTCAAAGCGCTCAAGTTCCGGTCCATGGTCAAGGACGCCGAGACGGAGAGCGGTCCGGTCCAGGCGGTCGCCCGGGACCCGCGCGTCACCCGTGTCGGTCGCATCCTGCGGGCCACGGCCATGGACGAGCTGCCCCAGCTCGTCAATATCCTGAAGGGGGACATGAGCTTCGTCGGTCCCCGGGCCCTACGCCCGAACGAACGCGAGGTGACCGGCGGCGGGGCGGCCGTCCCGCTCACCGCCATCCCCGGGTATGCCAGGCGCCACCTCGTCCGGCCGGGGCTGACGGGGCTCGCTCAGGTCTACCTGCCCGGCGAAGCGCCGCGCCGCAAGAAGTTCCGCTGCGACCTGCTCTACATCCGCAACCGGAGCTTCTGGCTCGACCTCAAGCTCATCGGATTGTCGTTCTGGATCACGTTCCGCGGCAAGTGGGAATCCCGGGAGCCCAAGGTCTGATCATGAAGAAAGCGGATGTGATCGTGGTCGGGGCGGGGCCGAGCGGGCTGCGCACGGCGGCCCGGCTGGCCGGCGCGGGCCTCGAAGTGCGGGTCCTGGAAAAAAAGCCGCGCGTCGGCGCGTGCGTCCTCTGCACCGGGATCGTCGGCCGCGAAGTCTTCGACGACTTCGGCCTCGACCGGAGCCCGATCGTCGAGGAGCTCCGCCGCGTCCGGCTGGTCTCGCCGTTCGCGACCGAGCTCATCTACGAGCACCCGCGGCCGTTCGCCTGCGTCGTCGATCGCGAACGGTTCGACGGCGCCCTGGCCGGGTCCGTCGCGGCCGCCGGCGCCGAGATCGTCTGTAATACCCGGGTCGAGGACATCGACGTCCGCCCGGACGGGGTCGAAGTCTCGGTCAAGGACGAGGCCGGCGCCGTCCGGCGCGAAGGCGCGGCCGTGGCCGTGCTGGCCACGGGCGTCGATTTCGGCCTCCAAAAGAAGCTCGGCCTGTCCTCGCCTCGGGACTTCCTGAAGGGGGCCCAGGTCGAGTGCTCGTTCCCCGGCGCCGACATGACCACGCTCTTCTTCGGACGGGACATCGCTCCGGGCGCGTTCGCCTGGTCGGTCCCGGCCGGCGATGGCCGGGCGAGGATCGGCCTCCTGACCCGGAAGGACCCGAAGGCCTGCCTCCGCCGGCTGCTCGATCGCAGTTTCGACGGTGTCCGGATCACGGCCGAGCAGAGCGGCATTCGGACGAAACCCGTCGCCCAGGGACTGCTCGCCAAGACCTCCGGCGACCGCGTCCTGGCCGTCGGCGAAGCCGCCGGCCAGACCAAGACGACGACCGGCGGCGGGATCAGCTACGGTCTCGCCTGCGCCGACCTGGCGGCGGACGTCATCCGCGAGTGCTTCGACCGCTCGTCGTTCGGCCCGGCCGGCCTGGCCGCCTACGAGCGGCGCTGGAAGGCCCTTCTGCAAAAGGAGATCCTCGTCGGCCAATGCACCCGTCGGATGTGCGCCCGGCTGAGCGACGGACGCATCGAAAGCCTGTTCCAACTGGCCCGCACCGACGGTATCGTGCCTATCATCCGCGACATGGCCGACTTTGACCGTCACAGCGGACTCATCTTCGCCCTGCTGCAGCGGTTGTCCTTCATGAAGTTCTTTCGCGACGTGAAAGACCGCCTCGGGCCGATGAGCCTGTCCTAACAACCCTGCGAAGCGGACAGTCCTCAAAGGCATCCCCGCCTTTGAGGGCGGGACCGATCAGCGATAACATCAAGACTTCCGATGAAAAGAACGATCAGCCTGGCCGCCTGTCTCCTCGTCCTCGCGGCCGCGGCGCCCCTGTCCGGGCAGTCTCACCGGAGCTACCGGGAGGAGTACGACTCCGTCCGGCAGCTCACGAGGCTCCGCGTCGGACCCGTCCGGCTTGTCCCGGTCTTCCGGCTGTCGGACGCCGGCTACGATTCGAATGTGTATTTCCGCGAGGAGGGAAGCGGGGCCGTGGGAGACGCCACCGCGACCCTATCGCCGGAGCTCCGCGGCTACTGGCTCATCGGCAGCTCGATCATCCTTTCGGCGACCGAGAATCCGGAATACCTGGCCTTCGCCCGGGAGAAATCACTCCGGGCGTTCACCAACAGTGTTTCCGCGGGCCTGCGCTGGCTCCTCCTGCGGCGCTTTTCGCTGTCGGCCGAGTACCACGCCTTGAGCCATGTCCGACGGTCCCTGAGCGAGCTCGACCGCCGCATCCGCGACACGGCGACGGGCGCCACGGGCGGACTCTTCTTCGAGACGGCCCGCGGCACCGCTTTCGGGTTCGCCGGGACCGTGGACGACTTCCGCTACAAGGACGTCGCCTCAGGCATCCCGGACGATATTTACGGGCGCATGCTCGACCGCAGGGAAGCCTCCGCGGCCGTCGAGCTCTACTACCGGGTCTTTTCCGCGAGCTCTCTCTTCGCGACCGTAGGCGTGACCCGTTATGATTTCAGTCACCCGGAATCGGCCTGGCGCGACGGGTCCTCGTTCCAGGCCTGGGGCGGCTTCCGCTTCCCGCTCTCCGGGCGGGCCCGGGGGGCGGTCCGTATCGGCTGGAAGTCCTTCCGTCCCGACGCCTCGGACCGGAAGCCCTTCGCGGGCTTCGTCGCGGCCACGGACGTCGCCTTTCGCCTAGGGCGTCTCGGCGTCACCCTCGGGCTCGATCGCGACAACGCCTTCTCCTACAACGAGAGTGCCTTTTATTACGTGGACACCCGGGCCCGGGCCGGCGTGTCGCTCTATATCGCTGAGTTCCTTCGCCTCGATGGCGGCGTCCAATACGGCACCATCTCCTATCCCGAGCCGCAACAGGTCTGGTGGGACGGTGTGCTGATCGTCGTCGACCGGCGCAAGGACATCCAGCGGAACTTTTCGGTCGGTCCGGTCGTCCGGCTCAGCGGGACGGTCGGTCTCGGCCTGACCTACAATTTCTACAAGCGGACGTCCAACGCCCCGGGCTTCGATGTCCGCCGGAATTTCGTCGGGGCTTTCATCACCTATGAGTTCTAGCTCCGGCCGAAGGAGTCGTCCATGAACAATATCACGAAGGCCGTCGGGCTGGCCGCCCTGGCTGCGGTCGTCCTCGCCGGTACGGCCGTCGCGGGGCAGGCTTCCAGTACTGCGGTGCTGGGAACCAGCACCGCTGTGCAAGGGACCAGCACCGAATACAAGATCGGGCCCAAGGACCTGCTCGAGATCACGGTCCTCGGCGTCCAGGAGATCAACAAGCTCGTCGTCCGCGTCTCCGAGGAAGGCCGGATCACCCTGCCGCTCCTGGGGGAGGTCTTGGTCGGCGACCTGACCAAGTTCGAGGTCGAGAAGAAGCTGACCGGCCTCGCCGGGGAGAGGATCGTCCTCAAGCCCCAGGTGACCGTCCACATCCTGGAATACCTCAGCCGCCGCGTCTCGGTTGTCGGTGCGGTCGAAAAGCCGGGGCCGTTCGAACTCCTCGGCCGCCGGACGGTCCTCGCCGCGATCTCCGAGGCGGGCGGGCTGACGAGGGATGCGGGCGAGGAGATCATCATCATCCGCCAGCTCCCGGACGGCGCCAACACGTCCATCCGCATCTCCATTGACGGCCTCTTCGTCCAAGGCGACCCGAAGCTCAATGTGACCCTCGAGCCGGGCGATGTCATCAACGTCCCGGTCGACAAGGCCGTGCCGATCTATGTCTTCGGCCAGGTCCGGAACCCGGGGGCCCTCCAGGTCAAGAAGTCGAGCCTGCCGACGCTGACCCAGGCCATCGCCCAGGCCGGCGGGTTCACCGACCGGGCCAATCGCAAAAAGGTCCAGATCCGGCGCAAGGACGCCTCGGGCAAAGAGATCGCGATCAACGTCAACGTCCGCAACGTGCTCAAGGGGAAGGTCAAGGACGTTCCCCTCCAGATCAACGATACCGTCTACGTCCCGGAAAGCGTGCTCTAGTCCGGGCGTTCGGGGAGAACTGCCATGAAGGGTTTTGCCAGCAAGACGGACAAGAAGGAGATCGATCTCCTCGAATACGTCCGGGTCGTGCTCAAGCGCAAGTGGGTCCTGGTGACGTTTGCCGCGGTCCTCGTCGCGCTCGCGGCCGTCCTGTCGTTCACGCGGACGCCGCTCTACCGGGCCACGGCCACGCTGCTCATCGATGAGCCGGGGACGAGCCTGCTCAACATCCAGGACGTGCTCAACTCCGGGGCCTACTACCGCAGCGACTACCTGGGCACGTATTTCAACACCCAGCTCCGGCTCCTGACCAGCCGGTCGCTGGCGGAACGGGTGGCCAAGAAGCTCAACCTCGGGGCCAGGCCCGAGTTCCGGATGGATGGCGGCGCCCGGGCCGGCTTCCTCGCCGGCCTGAAGTCCGTCATCACCTTCCGCTGGCTGGCCGGCCGCGGCCGGGGCGAAGCCGCGGACGCGGCCAAAGCCCCGCAGACGCCGGCTGTCTCGAGCTACGCCTTCGCCATCCAGAGCGGCCTGAGCATCGCGCCGATCCCCGAGACCCGCCTTGTCTATGTCAGCTATGTCTCGCCGCACGCCGCGCTCTCCGCCGACGTCATCAACGCCCTGGCCGAGGAGTTCGTCAGCTTCTCCGTCGAGACGCGCTACGAGGCGACGAAGCAGACCTCGGAGTTCCTGACCGAACAGACGGCCCTCCTCCGGGAGGACCTCAAGCGCAAAGAGGAGGACCTCCAGAAATACGGGCAGGAGAAGGACCTCCTCTACCTCAGCGACAACGAGAGCACGGTGGTCAACAAGTTCGCCGACGTCAACACGGCCCTGACCACGGCCCAGATCGAACGCTACGCCAAGGAGTCGGCCTATCTCGAGCTCAAGGGCCTCCGGGTCGACAGCCTGCCCGAGTCCGTCAGCAACCCGACCATCCAGGCCCTCCGGACGACCTACACCCAGGTCCAGTCCGATTTCGACGAGAAGGGCCGGATCTACCGCCCCGAGTATCCGGAGATGGTCCAGCTCAAGGCCCGGCTCGATGCCACCCGCAACACGCTACAGGAGGAGATCCGCAAGGCCGTCGACTCCGCCGAAGCCGAATACCACGCCGCCCTCAAGAAAGAGAGCTCCCTCCAGGGGCTCCTCAATGAGCAGCGGGGCGACGTCACCCGGATGAACCGGAACGCGATCTTCTACCACACCCTGAGGACCGAGGTCGAGAACATGCGCACCCTGCTCAGCACCCTCGTCGCCAAGCAGAACGAGATCCAGGTCTCGAGCCAGCTCGGCGGCCTGAGGACGAGCAACATCAAGATCGTCGACCGCGCCCTCGTGCCTCCCGGCCCGTTCTCCCCGAACGTCCGCCGGAACCTCCTCATGGCCCTCCTCCTCGGCCTCTTCGGGGGCCTGGGCCTGATCTTCCTGGTCGAATATCTCGACAACAGTGTCAAGGGCCCCGAGGACGTCGAAAAGCTGGTCGGCCTGCCGTCGCTCGGCATCATCCCGTACCTTTCGGCCGAGGGGACGCGGAAGAGATCCGACGCCTACGGCTCCTCCCGGTCTTACGGGGCCGAACTGGCCAAGCCCGGCGAGGACCTGCCTGTCGTCCGGGAGATCGAGCTCATCAACCATCTCTATCCCAAGTTCTCCATTGCCGAGGACTACCGGACGGTCCGGACCTCGATCCTGTTCTCCCACGCCGACAGCACGCCCAAGACGATCGCCTTCACGAGCACCGTGCCGCAGGAGGGCAAGTCGGCCACGATCTCCAACCTGGCCGTTTCGTTCGCCCAGCTCGAGGGCAAGGTCCTCCTCGTCGACGCCGACTTGCGCAAGCCGCGCCTGAGCAAGATCTTCAACCTCAGGAACACCAACGGCCTGAGCAGCTTCCTCGCCGGCAAGTGCAGCTACGAGGAGGTCGTCCAGAAGACGAGCATCGACAACGTCTGGACGATCCCGAGCGGCCCCCATCCGCCGAACCCCGCCGAGCTGCTGAACTCGAAGGCGATGAAGGAGCTCCTGGCCCGGGCCAAAGACGAATACAGCGTCGTCCTCCTCGATACGCCGCCGGTGCTGGCCGTCATCGACCCGGTCATCGTCTGCTCGCTCGTCGATTCGACCGTCTTTATCGTCCGGGCCGGAAAGACGACCCGGCGGTCGCTCCAAAGGGCGGTCGAGGAAGTCCGCAAGTCCAAGGCCGACATCATCGGCGTCGTGTTCAACGAGGTCCGGATCGGGCGGCGGGGCATCGGCACGCCCTTCTATCACTATTATGAGTACGAATACGAATCGACGGCCTCGGCCAAGGCCGCTTCGAGCTCCGAGCGGCCAGGGAGTTCATGACCAAAAAGCCCCTCGACTACGCCCTCCTGGCCCTGCTCGCGTGGAGCCCTCTGCCCGCGGCTTCGGTCGAGGAGTGGTCGATCTTCGCCATCGAGCTGGCCGTGGCCGTCATGGCCGCCGGGTTCGTCCTGCTCGATCCCAAGCCGGCCCTCAATCCCCATCTGCCTCCGGTCCTGAAGCGGCTGCGGCCTGTGGTCATCGCTCTCTTCGGCTTCCTCGCCTTCCAGGTCGTGCCGCTGCCGGCCGGCCTGGTCGAGATCATCTCACCGGGGAGCTACGGCTTCCGCAAGCTCTATGCGCCCGAATTCCCGCGGATGAAATTCATGACCCTGTCGCTCGTCCCCGCGGCGACGATCGGCACGGGCCTCTTCCTCGCCGCGCTGGCCATTCTCGGCTTCCTCGTCCTGCGGACGGTCACCCGCGGCCGGCAGATCCGGACGATGCTCGCCGTGCTCGTCGGCTCCGGCGTCTTCCAGGCGCTCTACGGCCTGTTCGAGCTCACCCGCGACGACCCGCGCATCCTTTTCTATAAGAAGGTGTTCAGCCCCGACTCGGTGACCGGGACGTTCGTCAACCGCAATCACTTCTCCGGCTACCTGGAGATGATCGTGCCGCTGGCCCTGGGGTTGGCCATCGCCCGGATGAACATGATGACCTTCGGCGTCAAGGGCTTCCGGGAGAAGCTCCTCCTCTGGACCTCCAAGGGCATCCTGGCGAACGTCCTCATCGTGGCTGCCGCCGTCGTCATGTCTCTGGCGATCGTGCTCTCGAACTCGCGGTCGGGGCTGGTCGTCCTGTCTTTCACGGTCTTCCTTTTCTTCGGTTTCTCCGTTGCCGCCTTCAGCCGGGCGGGCTTCCGGGAGGCGTGGGTCGGAAAGACCGTCCGGGCGACGTTCCTGTGCGTCGCGGTCCTGGCCGTGACGGTCGGCGTCGGGTCGACCATCCGGCGCTTCGCCCTCGACGATCTCCTCCACGAGGACCGACCCCAGTACTGGTCCAACACCGTCGAGATCATCGGGGATTTCCCGATCTTCGGCACCGGCCTGGGCACCTTCGCCTCGGCCTACGGCGCCTATGAAAAGACCAGCTCGACCGAGCTGCAGCTCATCCACGCCCACAACGATTACCTCGAATACATCGCCGAGCTCGGCCTCGCCGGCGCCATCCTCCTCATCGGCATCGTCCTCTATCTCGCCGTGTCCGCCTATCTGGCCTGGCGGCAGCGGAGGAACGCGCAGGCGCGGGCGCTCGCCCTCGGCGGCATCGTCTCGCTCGCCGGGATCGGCCTTCACGCCGTCACGGATTTCAACCTGCACATCCCGGCCAACATGGTTCTCTTCACCGTCGTCCTGTGCCTGACCCTGGTCATGGCCTATTACCGGAAAAGCTGAGGTTTGACTTGCCGAAGAAGGTCCTTACGATCGCCGCTCTCGCGGCCCTTGTCGTTCTCCAGGCCGCCTTCGCCTGGAACGCCCGGCTCTGCTGGCGGGCCAAGGCGGTCGCGACCGACCCGGACGAGAAGATCCGTCTTCTCCACCGGGCCGAGGCGGTTTTTCCCTGGAACGATGCCGTTCCTTTCGAGCTCGGCAAGGTCTATTTCGAGCGGGGCGCCGAGGCCCTGGGCGACCCGGCCGCGCGCGACGCTCTGTTCCGCCGGGCGTCCGAGTCGTTCCTCCGGTCGCTGCGCCTCAACCCCGGTTCTCCAGCGGCCCATTTCGAGCTCGGCCAGACGCTCCTCTATGCGAGCTATGCCGCTCTTCCGACGCCGCTCGCCTATTTCGACGAGTACCGGAGGGCGGCCGAGCTCACCGGACACAACAGCCAGATCCATTTCGACGCGGGCAAGGTCCTGCTCGGCAACTGGGACGCGCTCGCGCCGGGGGAGAAGGACTTCGTGGTTGGCCTCCTCAAGAGCTCGCTCCCCGGAAAAGGCGAAGAGCGCCTGCTCGACCTGCTCGAGACCTGGAACCTCACGACCCGCGACCCCGGCCTCATCGACCGGATCCTGCCCGACGACGCCGCGGCGCTGAGGACCTACGCCCGGTTCCTCGGCGAGCGGTCGCTTCTGCTCGACGCCCGGCAAACGGCGCTGGCCCGGGCCGAAGCCATCGAAGTCGCCCGGGCCGGGTCGGAGCTCGACCGGGGCCGCCGCGAAGCCGACTCGTTCCGCATGGCCGCGGCCTCGGCCCGCTCGGCCGCCGCGCTCGAGGCCCTCGGGTCGGTCAAGTTCTACCAGACCCTCGTCGGGAGAGAGCTCTTCGATCCCCGGGAATTCGTCAGGATCAACAAGACCGCCAGGCGCCTGCTGGCCATGGCCCGGATCGAAGAGACACGCTCGCTCGCGGACGAGGACGGGACGATCGCCGCTTATCTCGACGCGGAGGACGAGTTCACCGCACTGGGCGAATTCGAGACGTTCATCAAGGAACGCGGGCTGCTCGACGAAGCCGGGACCGATTCCCCCTTCAAGGATCTGAGGACCCTGGCTTTCCGCATGGGCCTCGATTTCAAGCTGAACCGGTACCGCGATATCGCCCGGGTGGGGAGTCTTCTCACGTCGAGCTCTCTCGTCATCGCCCCGTCCGGGAAGCCGAGCTACGCCCGTATCCTCCGCCTGATCGGCGAATCCGATCTGAAGCTCGACAATGTCTATGAAGCCGGAGAGTTCTACCGGAAGGCCCGTGAGGCCGCACCGGGGGACCTCGAAGTCCTGTTGGGGCTCGAACGCTGCTATAGCCGGCTCAGCGACCAAGCCAAGGCCGACGAGGTCCGCCAAGCCATCGGCCGGCTCATAGGCCCGGGGGAGATCGACCTCGGGGGGCGCGTCATTGGCAAGGGCGAAACGGTCAAGATCGACCTGGTCACGTCCGGCGGGCCGAGGACGATCCGCCTCGAGTTCAGCCCCGCCGCGGCGGGCGGGCACCCGCTGGTGTCCGTCTTTCTCAACGGTCGCGTAGCCTGGGAAAAATATGGGGACACCGGCTCGGCCGAGTTCACTGGGACCTTGGGTGCGGGCCCGGCTTCCCTCGAGATATCCGCCGTCAGCGAACCGGTCGTTCTGGGCCGGATCGTGCTGGCCGGCGCGGCGACCCGTTGACCATTCTATTTATTGGAAAATGAAATATTTAGATGGACTTGACAAGGCCCCGAAGGGACGCCTATCATATCTATCGCCAAGGAGAAAGCCCATGAGGAGAGGTGCCAAGGGAGCAGTCTCATGGGGGCCGGCGCTGGCGCTGGTTCTCATGCTGACCTCATCGGTTGCCACCCCCCAGGAGTCCGCCAAGGGAAACCTGATCGGGTTCATCTTCGGCGCGGACGGCTCGACCCCGGTCGCGGGGGCCGTCGTCGTGGTCAAGAACCTGACCACCGGCGTCGTCACCGAAGCCGGTGAATCCGACGGGCTGGGTGTCTTCAAGGTCCCGGGGCTCAACGTCGGGCTCTATGCGCTCGGCGTCCGGTCGGCCGCGGGAAGCTACAACTCACAGGACTTCTTCGGGATCGCGGCCCAGAAGACGGCCAAGATCTCCATCGCCCTGAGCCCCTACGATCAGACCGCCATGGCCGGGGCCGCAGCAGTCATCAAGGAACAGCGGGCCAAGGGCGAGGCTTACATCGGGAAGGTCGTCAAGTATCACCCCGAGACGAAGGAAGCGGAAGTCCTGGTCGAGATCGGGCTCATCCAGTCCGACGACCGCATTCATGTCAAAGGTCAAGCCACGGATTTCTATCAGGACATGAAAAATCTGAAGGCCTACGGGGCCAAGACGAAGCGCGTCACTTCCGGCTACACGGTCATCCTCAGGACGTCCAAGCCCTGCGAGGCGGGCGACTTCGTCTACATCGTCTGCAAGCGCGGCGTCCCGCCTTTCTTTCTGGCGCCGCTCGGCATCGCCGCGATCGTGGCCGGGGGCGTGCCCCTCGCCGCGACCTTCGAGGACGAGCCGGTATCGCCTTTTAAGATCAAGTAGCCCCGAACGGGGACACCTCTTTGAGCGATCTTCATCCTTCGCGCCTTTTTGTCCTCTGCGCCCGTCCTGACGATGACGCGGGAGGGTCTTCGGAAGCGCTGCGCCTTGCGGCCTCCGTCCGCGATTGGGACAAGGCCCTCGCCAAGGCGGAAGGGGAGGGCCTTCTTCCCCTCCTCTACTGGACTCTCCGCGACGATCCCGGCGCCGTGCCGGGCGCTGTCCTGGAGACTCTCCGCCTGGCCTATCTGAGAAACCTGGCCCGGACGACCCAGGTCTACCGCGAGTTGGAGCTCTTTCTCGAATCCGTACGCCGCGCCGGCCTCCGGGCGGCCCTTACCAAGGGCGGCCGGCTGGCCCTCGACGTCTACTCCGACACGGCCCTGCGTCCGTTCTGGGACGTGGATTTCATCGTCCATCCGGCCGACTGGGCCCGGCTCCAAGGGATCCTGGCCGGCCTCGGTTTCGCCGAGGCTTCGGGCGCGCCCCCGGGAAGCTCCGGCGCGGCGGCGCGGGCCCTCGATTGGGCCTATTCGCCGTACTTCAAGAAGGGCTCGCTCTTTCTTGAATTCCATAGCAGTCCTTTCGGCCTGCATTTCCCCGGCAGCGGCGAGGATGGCTTTTGGTTTTCGGCCGGCCGGCTGAGAGTCCGCGGCACTGAAGCGCTGGTCTTGCCGGCCGAGAACGAGCTTTGTTATCTCTGCGTCCACGCCCAGCAACACTCTTACCAGAAGCTCATCTGGCTCGCCGACATCGCGCGGCTGGCGAGGCGGGCCGGCCTCGACTGGAACGGGGTCTGCCGCATCGCCAGTGACGAGATGATCAAGGGACCCGTATTCTACGGCCTCCACCTGGTCGAATCCCTCTGGCCCGGATCCGTCCCGCCCGAGCCGCGGCGGCTCCTCTGTCCCGGTCCTATCGAATCGGCCGGGCTCCGTCTCCTCTGGCCGCCGGCGGCGACGGCCGCCCGGAGCGATGCGCCGGCCTGGCCTTATTACATGCCCTCGCTCTTCTCGCTCTGGGAGCGGCGCGATCCCGTGCTCGCCGCGCGAACCCTGGGCCAGATCTTCTTCCCGCCCAAGGCCTGGCTCGCGTCGGCGACGGGCGTTTCCGTCGATTCCCCATGGCTCTACGAACGGTACGCCGAGCGCCTCCTCAGGCCGGCCCTGACGATGATGCGGCGGATCATGGACCCGAAATGAACGGGACCCCGGCCATCCTCGCCGAGAATCTGGTCAAGAGGTATCCCGTCGTTCGCGGCTTTCGGGAGCTCATCCTCAAGCCCTTCGACCGGCGGACGGTGACCGCCCTCGACGGGGTCGATCTCGAAGTCGGGCGCGGCCGTGTCTTCTGCCTGCTCGGGCCCAACGGGGCCGGAAAGACGACGCTCATCAAGATCCTGGGGACGCTCGTCCTCCCGGACGGCGGCCGGGCCGCGGTCGACGGCCACGACGTCGCCTTGGAGCCCGGACCGGCCAAGACCTCCGTCGGTTACGCCGTCGGGGACGAGAGGAGCTTTTACTGGCGCCTGACCGGACGCCAGAACCTCGAGTTCTTCGCGGCCTTGTACGGACTGCGGGGCGCGGCCCGCGACCGCAAGGTCGGGGAGCTCATGCAGATCGCCGGACTCGATGGCGCGGCCGACCTCCGCTTCAACAGCTACTCGACCGGCATGCGCCAGATGCTTTCGTTCGCCCGGGCCCTGCTCGCCGACGCGGCCATCCTGCTCGTCGACGAGCCGACGAGGTCGCTCGACCCTCAGGCCGCCGACCGGACGAGGTCGTTCCTTCGTGACGAGCTCGCGGGGAAGCAGGGCAAGACGATCCTCTGGGCCACCCACGACCTCGGCGAGGCCGCCGACTGCGCCGACGACATCGCGGTCATCAGCCGCGGCCGCATCCGTCTGCGCGGCCCCGCCGCCAAGCTCGCCGCCGGGGGGCGCGCGTCCCTCCGCCAAGCGTACGAGCAGGCCGTCGACGATTCGGAGGTCGGGCCGTGACGCCGGAAGCGCGGCGGCAGCAGCCCGGCCCCGCGATCCTGGCCGCGTTCGTCCGGCGCGATCTTCGCGAGGCCCTGACCTACAAGTTCTCCTTCCTCTCCTCCGTCGTCGGCATCCTCCTGTCGTCGGCGACGTTCTACTTCGTGGCCAAGCTCGTTCCGTCGTCGACGCCGTCCCTCGGGCCCTTCGGCGGCGATTATTTTTCATTCGCCGTCGTCGGCGTGGCGTTCGCCGGGCTCCTAGGCATGTTCGAGGAGGGCTTGGCCTCGGTCGTCCGCAGCGCCCAGCTCTCCGGAACGCTCGAGGCCCTGCTCGTGACGCCGGTTCCCGTCCCGGTCATCCTCTTCGGGTCGTCGCTCTACTCGCTCCTCTTCCAAGTCTCCCGCACGGCCCTCCACCTCGCCGTCGCCCTGGCCTTCTTCGGCCTGGCCTTGGGCCGGATCAACGCGGCCGGGGTCCTCACGGTCGGTATCCTGACCGTCATCTGCTTCCTCAGTGTCGGCGTCCTTTCGGCGAGCTTCATCCTCGTTTACAAGACCGGCAATCCCTTCAGCTGGATCCTCGGGACGGTCTCGGGGCTTCTCGGCGGCGTCGTCTTTCCGGTCGCCCTTCTTCCCGCCTGGATCCGCTGGGTTTCCTCGCTCCTTCCGGTCACTTATGCGCTCGACGGCATGAGGAAGAGCCTCCTCGCTTCGTCTTCTTTCGCCGAGATACTGCCCGACGTCGCCGCCCTGGCGGCGTTCAGCGCCCTCCTCGTTCCGCTGAGCCTCGTCGCCTTCCGCTGGGCCGTCCGCAAGGCCAAGAAAGACGGCTCGCTCTCCCACTTCTAACCGACCGTTCCTTCCTCTCCCCCAATCTGCTAACATAAGGGCGGAAGCTCGAGCCGATGACAAGACGATATCTGCCGGGGCTGGCGGTCTTCGCGGCCCTGACCATCCTCGCGGCCGCCGCCGGCGCGGTCTTGGCCGAAGTCCCCCCCGAGATCAGGGCCAAAGCGGCCGGGATCTTCGCCGCGCTGAAGAGAATCGAGGCCGAAGCGGAACGAACGCCGGCCCGGGCGGTTCCGTCTTCGACCGCGGCCAAGCCCGGCTCCCGCAGCCTGACCTTCAGCGAGGACGAGCTCAACGCCTATGCCGCCTGCCGGACCGAGGACGAACCCTACGTCAAAGCGGCCGTCCTCAAGCTCCTGGCCGGCGACAAGATCGAAGGCCGCATCACCATCGACCTCGGCAAGCCCCAGGCCTCCGGCCTCATCCAGCAAAAGCAGGACTTGCTCTTCGCGGCCCGCGTCGAAACGCGCGACGGCAAAATCCGCATCAATATGGACAGCCTCTATCTCGGCACCCAGGCCATTTCGCCGGCCTTCATCGACGTCATCATCGGCATCGTCTCGCGTCTCCAGGGCGTCGAGCCGACGACCCTCAAGGACTGGTACGACCTGCCGCCGGGCGTCCTTCGCCTCGAATCCCGGCCCGGCAAGGTCGTCGTTATCTACTGACATGATCAGGATCATCAGCGGCATCTACAAGGGGCGACGGCTCAAGCTCGTGCCCAGCACCTCGGTCCGGCCGATGCAGGACAAGGTCAAGGGCGCGCTCTTCAACATCATCGGCGACAGGCTCCTCGGCCGCGTCTGCCTCGACGGCTTCGCGGGAACGGGCTCGGTCGGCCTCGAGGCCTTGAGCCGGGGGGCCGCTCAATGCGTCTTCGTCGACGAGTTCTACCCCTCGGTCAAGGTCATCAAGCTGAACATCGCCAAGTGCGGGGCCGAGGAGAAGTCGGTCGTTATCCACAAGGAGTTCAACCGGGCCGTCATCGATCTGGCCAAGCAGGGCGTCCGCTTCGACGTTATTTTCCTCGATCCGCCGTACCGGCTCCTCGAGGAACGGAACCCTCTCAAGGTCATCCGCAAGCGCGGCCTGCTCAAGCCGGACGGACTCATCGTCCTCCGCCATTACTTCAAGATCAAGCCGAAACTCGGCGACTTCAAGCTCGAGCGCCGGGTGAAGCTCGGCGACGACGTCCTGGCCCTGTTCTCGCCCCTGCCTCCAGAGGGTGACGCGGCCGCGGACACGACCGCCCCCCATCCGCCGAAACGGGGCTTGCCCGCGGTGCCGCGTTCCCTTAAAATGGGGTCATGAAAAAGGCCGGGGGCGCGACGGATCCGTTCTGGAAAGAGGCTCCTCTCGTCGACGAGAGCGAGATCTTCTCCGAGCTCCACGTCAAGCGGGGCAGCTCCCTGTTCCTCGGGCGCTATTCCGCCAACGAGGTCATGGCCGTCCTCAACAAGAAGGGCTTCCTCAAGGAGGCCCGCCAGCGCTTTCTCTGGCCGCTCGCCTATGAGCTCGATTCGTCCGACTACCCGCTCCAGAGGCTGCAGATCTTCCTGCGCGAGCCCGACCCGGAGAACGTCATCGTGGACGTCAAGGTCAAGGAATGCGAATTCGTCCCCAAGACGACCGTCGAGGGCCTGCCGGTCCTGCCGCCGCAGAAGGCCCTGGCCTTCGAGTGGCTGACCCTCCAGAACCCGCTGGCCAAGCGGGGCGAGCCGTTTTCGCCGCTCCCGGGCCAGACCCGCCCCGGCCTGAGCATGCGCTCGAAGATCATGGACCTGTTCGCCTACCTCGGCCGCCTGACCCGCAAGGACTGCCTGCTGGCCTTTCCGGCCTATTTCCACAACGGCGTCCTCTTCTCCCGCTATTTCCACTTCTGGAACCCGCGCAAGGAAGCCGAGGTCCTGGCCATCCGCCGCGAGTTCAACCACATGCCCTTCCGCCAGCTGGCCTGGGTCGTTCACCTGGACTGTCTCAGGCGGGCCGACGGCTCCGTCTACGAATGGCAGGCCGAGGAGCAGCTCTATCCGTTCACCCGGCCCCTCGAGGATTATTTCGATTCCCGTCGCTATAGGGAGATCGTGAAAACGGGGCTCAAAACCCTGAAATTCACGGTCGACAGGGACGAATTCGAGCGCAAGTCGCAGGACATCCCCACGCTTTGCGGCGGCGCCTAGATTCTGCTATAATACCGCGCTCAAGGAGATCGTTCCATGAAGAAAGACGTCCATCCCGAATACCAGGAATGCCTCGTGACCTGCGCCTGCGGCAGCACGTTCCAGACGAGGTCGACGAAGAAAGAGATCCGGGTCGAGATCTGCTCCCAGTGCCACCCCTTCTTCACCGGCAAGCAGAAGTTCATCGATAGCGCCGGCCGCGTCGAGAAGTTCAAAAAGAAATTCGGCGACGCCAAGGACATCAAGGCGGCCAAGGATGCCCGGGCGGCCCGGATGGCCCGGGACGTCAAGAGCCTGGCCAAGAAGAAAAAATCGTCTCGATGATCTCGGAACTCCAGGCGATCGAGGACAAGTACCGTCATCTGACCGCAGCCCTTTCCGACCCCGCGATCGCCGCCAACCCCCAGAAGATCCGTGAGCTGGCCAAGGAACGGGCCGAGCTCGAGCCCGTGTTCCGGAAATACCAGGAGTGGAAGCGCGTCCGCAAGGACTGTGAAGAGGCCCGGGCCCTCCAGGCCGATCCCTCGACCGACCCCGAGCTCAAGCGCATGGCCGAGGTCGAGACCGAGACGCTCGACGCCAAGGAGAACGCCCTGGCCGGCGAGCTCCGGACGATGCTCATCCCCAAGGACCCCTACGACGAGAAGGACGCCATCCTCGAGATCCGCGCCGGGGCCGGAGGGGACGAAGCGTCCCTGTTCGCGCAGGACCTGTTCCGGATGTATTCCCGGTTCGCCGAGAAGAAGGGCTGGAAGTTTGAGGTCCTGGACACGAGCCTGTCGTCCGTCGGCGGGATCAAGGAAGCGATCGGCGAGATCCGGGGCAAAGGCGCTTACGCGCTCCTCAAGTATGAGAGCGGCGTCCATCGCGTCCAGCGCGTGCCCAAGACCGAGGCCTCCGGCCGCATCCACACCTCGACCGCGACCGTGGCCGTCCTGCCGGAAGCCGAGGAGATCGATCTGAAGCTCGACCCCAAGGACCTCAAGATCGAAGCCTTCGGCTCGTCCGGGCCGGGCGGCCAGAACGTCAACCGGAACTACACCGCGATCCGCGTCACCCACAAGCCGTCGGGGCTCGTCGTGTCCTGCCAGGACGAAAAATCCCAGCACCGGAACAAGGAGAAAGCCCTCCGGGTCCTGCGCTCGCGGCTCATGGACATCGCCCAGCACGAGCAGCAGGCGAAGATCGCCGACAACCGCCGCTCCCAGGTCGGGACGGGGGACCGGAGCGAGAAGATCCGGACGTACAATTTTCCCCAATCCCGGATCACCGACCACCGGCTGAACGAGAACTTCCACAACATGGAGGGTTTCCTGGACGGGGACCTCGACGAGATCCTGGACCATCTCGTCCGCCAGGCCCAAGCCCGGGCCCTGGGCGAGACCCTGCGCGAAGCCGGCCAGGCCAAGGACGTTGGAAGCTAACACGACCCTCGCCGAGCTTTTCCGCCGCGGCGTCGTCCTTTTGGGCGACCGGCCCCAAGCCGTCCTCGAAGCGAAAGTCCTTTTGCTCCGCGCGGCGGCCATCTCCGAGGAGCGTTACCTCGCGGCCCCGGGTAGCCCCTGCCCGGCCAAGGCCGAGGCCTTTTTCGAGCGTCTCGTGGCGAAACGGCTCGACGGCGTGCCCCTGTCCCATCTCACCGGCACGAAAGAGTTCTGGTCCATCCCGTTCGAGGTGACGCTGTCCGTGCTCGCGCCGCGGCCCGAGACCGAAGGCCTGGTCGAGAAGGTCCTCGAGCTGTCGACACGCGAGAGCGAGACGATCCTCGACGTCGGCACGGGCAGCGGGTGCATCGCCATCGCCCTGGCCAAGGAGCTCCCCCGGGCCGAAATCCAGGCCGTCGATATCTCGGAGCGGGCCCTGCGCGTCGCCCGGCGGAACGCCGCCCGCCAGAAGGTGAGACACATCGAGTTCCGGAGAAGCGATCTGTTCTCGGCCTTCCGTGGCACGGGCCTCCGATTCGACTTCATCGTTTCGAACCCGCCTTACATCTCGCGGGCGGAGTGGGACGCCTTGGAGCCGGACGTGCGGGATTTCGAGCCGCGCCGCGCGCTCCTCGCCGGCGAATCCGGCCTCGAGACGATCGAACGCCTGGTCCGACGCTCCGGGACTTTCCTGAAACCTGGCGGCTACCTCGTCTTCGAGATCGGCGAGGGGCAGCGGGACAACGTGCTCGGCCTGTTCAGCCGGCGCTGGACCGAGATCGAGACGGCCTGGGACCTGGCCGGCAAGCCTCGCGTCATCACGGCCCGCCGAGCTTGATCCGCATGATGATCCCGGGACAGATTTATGGAGGCGGACATGAAGAATCATGATCGTTCAAGCAGGCTCGCCGCGGCGGCGGTCGCGACTTTGATCCTTCTGACGCTGACGGCACCTTCTGCTTCACCCCAAAGTCCCGCCGACGCCTTCGCCCAGCTCAAGCGCCTGGGCCGAGGCGTCAACATCCTCGGCTATGATCCCATCTGGAAGAATCCCAAGAAGGCCCGCTTCGAGGAAAAGCACGTCAAGCTCATCCGCGAGGCCGGTTTCCAGACGGTCCGCATCAACCTGCATGCCCTCCAGCTCATGGGCAAGTCTCCGGCCTACAAGCTGCCCGACGCCTGGCTCAAGACGCTCGACGGAGCGGTGGAGAACGCCCTGAGGAGCGGCCTCATGGTCATCCTCGATCTCCACAACTACAACGATGTGGCCAAGGACCCCGCCGCCTTTAGGCCGCGCCTGTTTGCGTACTGGAAGCAGATCTCGGAGCACTTCAAGGGCGCGCCGGAAGGCCTCGTCTTCGAGATCCTCAATGAACCCAACGGCAAGCTCGACGGCCGGCTCTGGAACGTCTGGCTGGCGGAAGCCTTGGCCCTTATCCGGGAGACGAATCCAGCCCGGACGGTCGTCGTCGGGCCTCCGGAGTGGAACGGCATCGACCACCTGGATGAGCTGGTCCTGCCCGAGGCCGACCGCAACATCATTGTGACCGTCCACTATTACGAGCCCTTCCGCTTCACCCATCAGGGCGCGCCGTGGTCGCCGGAAACCGTCCGGTTCTCAGGGGTGACCTGGGGGAGTGCCGCGGAGATCAAGCGGCTCGAGGACGACTTCGACGGCGTCCAAGACTGGTCGGAGGCCAACGGCAGGCCGATTCTCCTCGGCGAATTCGGCGCCTACGACAAGGCCCCGATGGAGTCGCGCGTCCGCTGGACGGCCGCGGTCGCCCGGGCGGCCGAAGCGCGAGGCTGGGCTTGGACCTACTGGCAGTTCGACTCGGATTTTATCGTCTACGATATCGATAAGGACCGCTGGGTGGAGCCCATCCTCAGGGCCCTCATTCCTCGATCCTGAACTGGGTTTCGTAGAGGGAGGCGTACAGCCCGCCCTTGGCCAGAAGCTCCGCGTGCGTCCCCCGCTCGACGAGCCGCCCGGCCTCAAGCACAAGGATCATGTCGGCCGCCAGGATGGTGCTGAGGCGGTGGGCGATGACCAAGCTCGTCCGGTTCTTCATGATCCGCTCGAGGGCATCCTGGATGAGCGCTTCGGACTGACTGTCGAGCGACGAGGTAGCCTCGTCGAGGACCAGGATGCGCGGGTTCTTGAGGATGACCCGGGCGATGGCGACGCGCTGCTTTTCGCCGCCCGAGAGGCGGTAGCCGCGGTTGCCGACGACGGTATCGTAACCTTCGGACAGGCCGGCGACGAAGTCGTGGATGTTGGCCGCCCGGCAGGCCGCCTCGATCTCTTCCTGCGTGGCCTCGGGCCGGGCATAGAGGAGATTGGCCCGGACGGTGTCGTTGAAGAGGAACGTCTCCTGGGTCACCATGCCGATCTGATCCGCCAGGGTGGCCAAGGTCAGGTCGCGCAGGTCGTGGCCGTCGATGCTGACCGTGCCTTCCGTCGGGTCGTAGAATCGAGGCAGCATGTAGGTGGCGGTCGTCTTTCCCGAACCGCTCGGGCCGACGAGCGCGGCCAGCTGGCCCGGCTTGATCTCGAAGGTGATGTCGCGAAGGGCCCAGGTCCGGCCCGCGGGGGCTTGAGGGGCCGGCGTTCCGTTCCCGTTCCGCGCCCCGGCCGTTTTCAGCTTCCCTCCCTCCTGAGACAGGGGAGGGGCGGTCATGGCGGGACTGCGGGGACCGCCGAAGCGGACGACATCGGCCAGGCCCGCGGCAGCGGCCTCCTCGGCGGCGTCGTCCGGCTGATAGCTGAATGAGACCTTGTTGAAGCGAACGGTGCCCCGGACGGCTTTCAGGGTTTTCGCGTCCGGCCGCTCCGCGATCTCGAGAGGCAGGTCGAGGACCTCGAAGACCCGCTCGAAGCTGACGAGCGAGGTGGCCAGGTCCATGCGGGCGTTGGTCAGCGCCGAGAGCGGGCCGTAGAGCATCCCCAGATAGGACGTGAAGGCGACCATGGTGCCGATGGTGAAGCCGGCGCCGCGCAGGACGAGCAGGCCGCCTCCCCAAAAGACGACGACCGTACCAACGGCGCTGATCAGGCTGACCGTGAGGAAGAACCAGCGCATCATGTAGGCTTGGCGCACGCCCGCCTGGCGCACGCTCTCAGCCCGGCCCCGGAACCGGGATACCTCGTCGGGCCCCCGGCCGAACAGCTTGACGAGAAGCGCTCCGCTGACGTTCAGGGTCTCGTCCATCATGGCGTTCATCTCGGCGTTGAGCGTCATTTGTTGGCGGACGATCTTCCGCAGCTTCTTTCCCAGGAGCCGCGCCGGGATGAGGAAGAGAGGCAGGACGGCGATGGCCAGCAGGGTCAGCCGCCATTCGAGCTTGAGCATGATCACCAGCGCGCTGACCAGCATGACGGAGTTGGTGAAGACGTCGACGATCGTCCCGCTGACCGCCCGCTGGGCGCCGATGACGTCGTTGTTCATCCGCGACATCAGCTCGCCCGTCTTGGTGTTGGTGAAAAACCGCAGCGACATGCGGTGCAGGTGATCGAAGAGCTCCGTTCTCAGGTCGCAAATGACCCCCTCGCCGACGGAGGAGCCGAGGTAGCGCTGGGCGACCCCGAGGAGCCCGTTGACGAGGGGCACGGCCAGCATGCCCAGCGCGAGCAGAGTCAGCCGATGCATGTCGCGCTGCGGCAGGGCCTGGTCGATCAGGTTCCGCACGAGAAGAGGCGGGAGGAGGCCGAGCAGGGTCACGACCAGGATCAGGGCCAGCATGGCCGCGATCCGCCCGAAGTACGGGCGGCCGTAGGCCATGGCGCGGCGCAGGAGCGCCCCGCTCAGCTGCGGACGGTCCTGTTTTTCGTCGTAGCGCAGAAAGGGGCGCCAGCCGGCGTTCGCCATCCCGCTTCCGCTACTTGACGATGTTGCCGTCGACGTCGATGACGGTCACCTCGGAAAAGCCGAGCTCGCGGATCTTGGGCTCGATCTGGGCCCGGTCGCCGACGACGACCCAGATCACGGCCTCCGGGTGGACGACCTTTTTAGCCGCCTTGGCCAGGTCGTCGAGGGACAGCTTCTGGACGCGCCCGGAGTACTTCTGGAAATAGTCGTCGGGCAGGCCGTAACGGACGATGTCGCCCAGGGAGGCCTGCACCGCGGCCATGGTCTCCCATTGGCCGGGCAACCCGAGGACCTTGCTGGCCTTGGCGTTCTGGAATTCGTCCTCGGTGATCGGCTTCTTGCCGATGATCCCGTCGAGCTCGGCCGCGATCTCGACGATGGTCTCTTTGGTCTTGTCCGACTGGACCGGCGCGAGGACGATAAAGGGGCGCTGCCCCTTGGC
>JADGNU010000330.1 GCA_017883305.1 Candidatus Aminicenantota bacterium
CGAGGGCCATGCGGACGGCCTCCTCCGGCGTCGTCGCGATGTCCACCCCCTTGACATCCCAGGTGCCGAGCCCGACGACCTTCTTGCCGTGGATCTTGCCGTAGGCGATCTCCGAGAGGGTGCCATATTCGCCGTCGACCGCGACGACGGCGTCGGCGTTCATGACGACGAGGGCGTTGCGGGTGTAGCCGAGGCCGGTCGCGATGGACACGTCGACCCAGGGATTGGCGTCGGCGGGGGAGGCGCCGGGCAGGATGCCGACCACGAGGCCTCCCTCTTGCCGGGCGCCGCGGCTGGCCGCCTCCATGACCCCGCCGAGCCCCCCCGAAACGATCACGGCCCCGGCGCGGGCGATGAGCCGGCCGACCTCGAAAGCGTTGTCCAGGGCCGGCCGGCCGGGACGGCTGCCGCCGATCACGGCGATGCGGATCCTCTTGCGGATGTCTTTCATGGGCGTCCTCTCCAGGCGTTCCGGGCCCCATTTTACCATAGCCCCCGCGCCGGCGTTCGTTGACTTGATAAACTAAGTATGTTAGTGAATAATAATCAAATTGGGTTGAATTCCATATGCCGTTCATTAACTACGCCACGAAGTCGATCGCCATCAAGATCGTCTACTATGGCCCCGGCCTGAGCGGCAAGACGACCAACCTCCGCTACATCTATTATAAGCTCGACAGCGCCTCGCGGGGCGAGCTCGTCTGCCTCGAAACCGAGACCGATCGGACCTATTTCTTCGACCTCCTGCCCATCCGGGCCGGGATGATCGGCGATTTCAAGGTCCACTTCCAGCTGATGTCCGCCCCGGGCCAGGTGTTCTACGAAGCCTCCCGCAAGAGCGTGCTGCACAGCGCCGACGGTATCGTCTTCGTCGCCGACTCCCAGATCCCGCTCCTCGACGCCAACCTGGAGAGCTTCGACGGACTGCGCCGCAACTGCCTCCAGAACGACCTCGACCTGCTGAAGATCCCCCTCGTCTTCCAGTATAACAAGCGGGACCTCAACTACCTCATCCCGGTCGAGACCTTCAATAACCTCCTCAACCCCCGCCGCATGCCTTGGGTCGAGGCCGTGGCCGTCAACGGCGTCGGCGTCTTCGAGACCCTGCGCGAGATCTCCAAGCTGACCGTGCCCGTCGTCCGGGACAAGCTCTTCGGCGCCAAGCCCCGTCCGGAGCCCGACACGGCGACGCTTCCTCAGCGCCCGCCAGAGGAAACGCCAGAGAAGGCCCCCGAGCCGGGCCGCGCGCCGACCGGCCCCACGACCCGGGTCGTGGTCAAGTCCCGCAAAGAGATCGAGGACGAGCTCGAGCTTCTGTCCAGAGAATACGTCGGCAAATAGACCTTCCTCCTGAGAAGGATCCGTCCGTCCGTTCGTCTCCTCTATCGGGCCCCATGCTGTACAAGATCACGAGCGCCGCGCTCCACGGGATCGAAGCCTACCCCGTCGAGGTCGAGGTCGACATCTGCCCCGGCTTCCCGACCTTCGTCACGGTGGGCCTGCCGGACGCCGCCGTCCGGGAGAGCAAGGAGCGGGTCCGGGCGGCCCTCAAGAACTGCGGCTACGACCTGGAGTCCAAGCGCATCACCGTCAACCTGGCGCCGGCCGACAGGCGAAAAGAGGGCTCGGCCTTCGACCTGCCGATCGCCCTCGGATTTCTCGCCTTTCTCGAAGTCGTCCCGGCGGCGCGCCTGCGCGAATATCTCTTCGTCGGCGAGCTGGCCCTTGACGGGCGCCTCAAGCCGGTGCGCGGCGCTCTGCCCATCGCTCTCATGGCCCGGCAGGCCGGCTTCCGCGGCATCGTCGTGCCCGCGGCGAACGCCCGCGAGGCGGCCCTCGTCCGCGAGATCGATGTCTATGCCCTCGACGACATCGTGCGCGTCGTCCGATTGCTTCGCGAGCCGGGGGAGGTCGTTCCCTGCCGCTTCGACGAGCGCGAGCTCATCGCTCCGGCTGTCTATCCGGTCGATTTCGAGGACGTCAAGGGCCAGCAGCACGTCAAGCGGGCCCTCGAAGTCGCCGCGGCCGGCTCTCACAACGTCCTTCTCGTCGGACCCCCCGGGGCGGGAAAGACCATGCTCGCCCGGCGGCTGCCGACCATTCTCCCCGACATGTCCTACGACGAGATGCTCGAGGTGACGCGCGTCTACAGCGCGGCCGGGCTGCTGGCGGGTTCGGGAACGATCGGGACGCGGCCCTTCCGGGCGCCGCACCACACCGTTACCGACGCGGGCCTCATCGGCGGCGGGATCGTGCCCAAGCCGGGCGAGGTCAGTCTGGCCCATCATGGTCTTCTCTTCCTCGACGAGCTGCCCGAATTCAAGCGGAGAGTCCTCGAGGACCTGCGCCAGCCCGTCGAGGACGGCCGGGTCACGGTCGCCCGGTCGGGCTACTCGGTCGTATTCCCGGCGGCCTTCATGCTGGTCGCGGCCATGAACCCCTGTGCCGACGTCCGCCGCGGTCTCCTCGGCAGGGAAGTCGACTGCACGGAGGGCGAGAAGGCCCGTTACTATTCGAAGATCTCCGGGCCGCTCCTCGACCGCATCGACATCCAGCTCGAGGTCCCCGAGGTCAAGTTTCGCGACATCGTCTCGCGGACGCCGGCCGAAAGCTCGGCGGCCATCCGGGCCCGCGTCACCCGGGCTCGGGACCGGCAAACGGAGCGCTTCGCCGGCCGGCGTGTCTTCGCCAACGCCCAGATGGGCCCGAAGGAGGTCAAGCAGTTCTGCCCCCTCCCGGCCGAGGCCGAAAAGCTCCTGGAGATGGCCGTGACCAAGCTCGGCTTCAGCGCCCGGGCCTACGACCGTGTCCTCAAAGTCGCCCGGACGATCGCCGACCTCGAGGGCAGCAGCGGGATCACGA
>JADGNU010000331.1 GCA_017883305.1 Candidatus Aminicenantota bacterium
GAGATGGAGAGGATCGCCGACGGCTTCATCGTCCTTCGACGCGGCGAGACGATCGCCCACGCCGGGCTCAGGGAATGGCGGCTCTTGCGTTCGGCCCGGCCCGGACCCGACCTCGAATCCGTTTTTCTCCGGCTGGCCGGCCCCTGAGAAAGGGCGGCCGGCCTAGATGATCGTCCCGTCGGGGATGACGGCGTCCTTGGGGACGACGATGATGCCGTCGACGATGGAGTAGCTCTCGGCCGTCTCGGCGGCGACGCCGTTCCTGTTGACGAGCTTGACGCCGTGGCCGATGCGGGCGTTCTTGTCGACGATGGCGTTGCGGATCTCGCAATCGCGGCCGATGCCGATGTCCGGCAGGCCGTTGTCGTGGTTGCGGTCGATCGCTTCCCGGGACTCATAATAGTCCGCGCCCATGATGACGGCCCGCTCGAGATGGCTGTTCTCGCCGACGCGCGACCGGATGCCGACGATGGCGTCGCGGATGCGCGATCTGTTGACGATGGAGCCCTCGCAGAGGATGGCGTTCTCGACGTCGGCGCCGAGGATCTTGGACCCGGGCAGGAACCGCGGGTAGGTGAAGATCGGGCGCTCCTCGTCATAAAAGTCGAAGCGGGGCAGGGGACGGGTCAGGTCCATGTGGGCCTCGAAGAAGGTCCGGATGGTCCCGATGTCCTCCCAGTACCCGTCGAAAAAGTGGCCGCAGACCTTCCGGTCGCCGATGGCGTGGGGGATGACTTCCTTGCCGAAGTCCTTGGAGTCGGTGTGGGCCAGGAGGTCGCAGAGGACGCTCTGGCTGAAGAGGTAGACGCCCATGGAGGCGAGGTGGGTCCGGCCGTTGGCCGGAATGCCGAACTTGGCGAAAACGCTCTCGTCGACCCGCATCCGCTCGATCTCGGCCGGGTCCTTGGGCTTCTCGCTGAACTCGGTGATGCGGCCGCGGCTGTTGACTTTCATGACCCCGAACTCGTGGGCCTGGTCGGTCCGGACGGGCGTGACGGCGATGCTGATCTCCGCGCCCGAGGTGATGTGGAAGTCGACGAACTTGCGGTAATCCATCCGGTAGAGGTGGTCGCCAGAGAGGATGAGGACGAGCGCCCCGGGGTCCTCGATGAAGTTGAGGTTCTGGCGGACGGCATCGGCCGTGCCCTGGTACCAGTTCCGGTTGTCGAGGGTCTGCTGGGCCGAGAGCAGGGTGATGTAGTCGCGGTGGAAGTTGTCGAAGCGGTAAGTCGTGAAGATGTGGCGGTGGAGGGACTCGCTGGCGAACTGGGTCAGGACGAAGATGCTGCGGACGTTCGAGTGGATGCAATTGGAGATCGAGATGTCGATCAGCCGGAACCGCCCGGCGACCGGCACGGCCGGCTTGCTCCGGACCTTGGTCAGGGGATAAAGCCGGCTGCCCTGGCCCCCCGCCATGATGATGCTGACGACGTTCATGCGCTTCCTATTTTGCGGCGGTTTGCACCGCGGTCAGGTCGTCGATAAGCCACATGCCCCGGCCGGCGGGGAGCGGATTCTGAGAAGCGACCTGCAGAATTGCGGCTGAGCACTCGAAGCTGCAATTCTGATAAATATCTTGAGAGATTCATTGTTTTTCCGCGTTCTGCACCGGGGCTAGGTCGTCGATAAGCCACATGCCCCGGCCATTTGTGGCGATGACCATGGCGTTGTCGCGCGGGTGAATGGCGATATCCCAGACATAGCTCGTCGGCAGGCCCGAGCCGAGGACGTTCCAGGTCAGGCCGGCGTCGCGGCTGACATAGACGCCGGTATCGGTGCCGGCATAGAGCAGGCCCTTGACCTTGGGGTCCTCGCGGACGACGTTGACCGGCCCGCCGGGGATGTTGGCGGCGATCGAGACCCAGGTCTTGCCGTAATCGGTCGACTTGAAGATGTAGGGGCTGAAATCGTCGTCGTGCCGTCCGACGAGCGTGACGTAGACCGTGGCCTGGTCGTACTTCGAGGCGACGACCTTCCAGACGTGCTTGTTGTACGGGAGCCCGGCCGTGATCTCGGTCCAGCTGTCGCCGCTCGTCTTCGTCATCCAGACCCGGCCGTCGTCGGTTCCGGCGTAGATAAGGCCGAACTTGAACGGTGATTCGTCGACGGCCGTGATCGTGGCGAAGGGGATGGCGTAGGGCCACTTGCCCTGCTGGTCGGGGTTGTTATAGGTCAGGTCGGGGCTGATCCTCTCCCAGGTCTCGCCCTTGTTCATCGACCGGAAGAGATACTGAAAGCCGTGATAGACGACTTCGGGATTGTGGGGCGAGAGCATCGTCGCCGCCAGCCACTGGCCGCGGTGGGCGGGCTCGCCCTCGGCGGGCTTGGGGAAGATCTCCTTGCTCGTCCACTGGCCGTCTTTATAGACGGAGCGCTCGAGCCGGCCGTAGAACGACGAGGAATATTCGACCGAGGGGTCGGTCGGGTCGACGGCGATGAGGGTCCCTTCGCCACCCGGCGCCGGTTCCCACCGAGGCTGGCCCATGGCGGGGTTGCGCCGGCCGGGGGGTCCGCCCTGCCCGGGCCTGCGGAGCGGGATGAGGCCGCGGTACGTGCCCTGGTCCTGGACCGAGCCGTAGGCCCAGAACGGCGTCGAGAGGTCGAGGGTGACGTTGTAGAACTGGACGGCCGGAATGCCATCGTGGAAATCCCGCCAGGTCTTGCCGCCGTCGGTCGACTTGGCCAGGCCCAGGCCCATGATGTAGATCGTCTCGGGCGAGTTCGGGTCGACGCGGATCTGGCCGAAGACCCAGCCGTACGTGCCGCCGTAGCGCTCCATGCCCGGCGGGCTGACCTTGCGCCAGCTCGCGCCGGCGTCGTCGGAGCGATAGACCTCGGCGCCGATGATGCCCCGTTG
>JADGNU010000109.1 GCA_017883305.1 Candidatus Aminicenantota bacterium
GTTTCGGCCCACTGGTATGTGCCGGCGACCGCGGTGACGGCGGCTCCTGCGCCCCGGACGATCCACGACTTCCTCGGCTTCCCGCCGGAGCTCTATCGGGTCGAATATCCCGCGCCGGGAGATCCGGAGCTCGCCCGCCGCGTTAAGAACTTGCTGGCGCCCGTCCCGGTCGAGCTCGATGAAGGCCGGGGGCTCGACCACGGAACATGGTCGGCGCTGAAACACGTCTTCCCGGACGCGGATATTCCCGTCATCCAGCTCAGCATCGACGAGCGTCAGCCGCCGCAGTTCCATTATGATCTCGGACGGCGGCTCGCACCCTTGCGGGACGAGGGCATCCTGGTCGTTGGCAGCGGAAATATCGTCCACAACCTTGGCCTTTATGATTGGGGCGGCGAGGTGCCCCCCTTGGATTGGGCCGGGCGTTTCGAAAAGCGGGCCCGCAAGCTCATGCTCGGAGGCGACCCTGCTCCGCTGATCGCTTACGACAAGCTCGGGCGGGACGCGCACTTGTCCATCCCCACCCCGGACCATTATCTGCCGCTGCTCTACATTCTTGGCCTCCTCCGCGCGAACGAAGAGGTCAGCTTTCCGGTTGAAGGGATCGATGGCGGCTCGATTTCGATGCTCGCCGTCCAGGCCGGCTGATCGCTCTCGCAGGCCTCGGGCCGCCGGTTGACAGCCGCCGGAGAGAATCGTATCCTCGGATCTCATAGAGCCGCCCCCAGCGTGAAGGAGTCCGCCATGTCCGATAGTCCCAAAGCCGGGCCGCGCATCAAAGTCATTAAGGACGGCCCCTATCTCGTCAGGGGCGGCGTCCCTTTGAACGAAGAGCGCATCGTCAGGGGCCCCGACGGCGAGCCTTGTCGATGGGAAAAGGGGGAGTCCTATCCCGACAAGGAGTCCTATTCCCTGTGCCGCTGCGGCGCATCGAAGGCCAAGCCCTACTGCGACGGGAGTCATGTCGAGGCGGCGTTCGACGGGAGGGAGACGGCCGGACACGGCCCTTATCTCGAGAACGTGGAAAGAACGGTCGGCCCGGGGATCGATCTGACATATTCTGAGGAGTTCTGTGCCTGCGTGCGCTTCTGCCATGGAGGGAAGGGCGCCTGGAGCTACGCCGAGGCCTCCGGCGACCCCGAGGCCCGGGCGCGGGCGGTCGAAGAAGCCTGCGCCTGCCCGTCGGGAAGCCTCGTCGCCTGGGACAAGACGACTGGGGCGGCCATCGAGCCCGCCTGTGAGCCGGGGATCAGCCTGATCGAGGACCCGCGAAGCGGGGTATCAGGTCCGCTCTGGGTCAAGGGAGCGATCCCCATCGAGTCGGCTGATGGCGTCGAATATGAAAGGCGGAACCGGGTGACACTTTGCCGCTGCGGCCGGTCGGCCAGGAAGCCTTTCTGCGACGGCTCGCATCTGGCCGCCGGCTTCAAATCCAAGCCCTGACGCCCTGACCCGCCCAGGCAACCTTTTAGCCCCTGATTTCATCTATACCGGTGTGAACATGATACTCGGTTCCGGCCTGCTCCTGGCGGTCCAGGGCCAAATCGGGGATAATGGGTTCAATGCCGAATACGAGTCCTTCCTCGAGGCGGCCCTAGAGATGGGCCGGGCGCGCGGCGAGGGCCCCGTCTGGGGGACGGCCGACAAGGCCCGCCTGGAAGATCTCGTGGCCCGCGGGCGCGAGGGCGACCTCAAGGCCATGGAATCCATCTACGAGATGTTCAAGGGGCCGGTCTTCGGCCTCGTTTACAGGTACTCTCAGAACCGGGCCGTCGCCGAGGACCTTCTTCAGGACGTCTTCCTGAAGGTCTTCAGCCATATGCGGCACGTGCGCGGCGCAGCCACATTCCCGGCCTGGGTCTTCCGGATCGCCCTCAATACCGCCTACAGCCACCTGCGCCAGAAACGGGTCCAGACGGAGAAGCTCGTTCCCCTGGGCGACATGGAAGACCGCCTCGAAGAGCCGGGCGCTGAACCCGTCGAACGGGACATCCAGGGGCCGCTCGAGGAATCCATCCGGGCCCTGGCCCCGCGATTGAGGAGCGTCTTCGTCCTTCACGACGTCCAGGGATACAAGCACGAGGAGATCGCCCTGAGGCTCGGCTGCGCGGTGGGGACCTCCAAGTCTCAGCTGTTCAAGGCCAGGATCAAGATCCGCGAACACCTGCGGGCCAAAAGGGCGGTTTAGGGGAGAACGACGATGACATGCCATAAGTCTCGGGAATATATCAGCCGGTCGATCGACGGCGACCTCTCGGAGAGGGAGAATTCGTGCCTCGAACGTCACCTCGCCGCGTGCGGCGAGTGCCGGGCTCTCCGCGAGGATCTGCGGAAGATCGTCGATGGCGCGGCCAGGCTCGAGACCCCCGAGCCGTCCGACAAGGTCTGGCTCAACATCCGATCCGGCCTGACTCGGGAGAAGGCGGTTGGGGCCAGTGGGGGATCAGGCGCCTTGCGGCGTCCGGCCTTCGGCCTGGGCTTGCCTGCCCTTCGATATGCCGGAGTCGCGGCCGCGGCCCTCGCGCTCTTGATCACGGGGATCGGCGTCGGCCGCCGGCTCGGCCGCGGACCGGTCCCGCTCAGCCCCGAGGCCCGCGAGAGCTACACCCTGGCCAAGCTCGACGAGGCCGAGGGCCATTACCAGCAGGCCATCAAATCCCTGAGCGAGGCGTTCGCCGCCGAGAAAGGGACGCTGGCCCCGCAGGTCGCCGAGCTTTTCGACCGCAACCTGTCGGTCATCGACGCCACCATTCAGGCGTGCCGCCGGGCTGTTCTCGAGGAGCCGGACGACCTCGAGGCCCGGAATTATCTGCTGGCCGCCTATACTCAAGAGCTGACCCTGCTCGATTCCGCCCTGGACCTCCAGAGAGGGGGCCAGGACGCGGCGGGCCGGACGAAGATACTCTGAACGCAAGAAGAAGGAGGATCACCATGATGAAACAACGCAACTACCGATGGCCGGTCACTCTCGCCGCCATGGCCCTCGTGGCCGTGCTCGTCGCGGCGCCGGCCCTGGCCGAACAGAAGTTCGAAGAGAAGTTCGAAAAGACCGTGCCCCTATCCAAAACCGGCACGCTCTACCTGAGCAACGTCTCCGGCGATATCGAGATCCTCACGTGGAAGGACGCTCAGGTCAAGATCGAGGCCCTCAAGGTCTCCAAGGCGGACACCCTCGACAAAGCCAAGGAGAATATAGCCAAGGTGACGATCGAGGTCGCGAACGAAGCCGACCGCGTCAGCGTCGAGACGAAATACCCCAAGCGCTCGGGCGGCTTTTGGGGCGGCGATTCGATCAACGTCTCGGTCGATTACAAGATCTGGATCCCTGAGCAGGCCGCGGTCGAGGTCAAGTCGGTCAGCGGCGACGTCAAGGTCGCGCCGATCGGCGGGAAGGCCAAGGTCGACTCGGTTAGCGGCAACGTCGGGCTTCGCGGCGCGGCCGGCGCCGAGATCAAGCTCGTCAGCGGGGACCTCGAGATAGAGAATGTCGCGGGCGATGCGTTCATCAAGGCCGTTTCCGGCAACATCGATGTCACCCGGATCAAGGGATCGATCGAGGCCGACGCCGTGAGCGGGGACATCGTGCTGAAGGACGTTTCCGAGGCCCAGACGGTCGATATCAAGACGGTCAGCGGGAACGTCACATATTCCGGCGATCTCAAGGTGGGCGGCCGCTACGAGCTCAAGACCCACAGCGGTGACGTCCGCATGACCATCCCGGCCGGCTCGGGCTTCGACCTCGAGGCCAACACGTTCAGCGGGGACATCGAAAGCGATTTCGAGATCGCGGTCTCCGGCAAGATTTCGCCGCGCGACATCCGTGGCACCGTCGGCAAGGGCGGGACGACACTCGTCCTCAAGAGCTTCAGCGGCAACGTCGACCTGAAGAAGAAATAAGGCGACGACTTTCGGCCGATCCAGGGGCGGCGGCGGCGCCGCACCCTTTTAATTGGGGGACACAATACCTATTCCCCAATTCTTTTATCCTTCTGCACAAACGCCTCCGCTCCGACGAAAATGGGGAATAGGTATTGTGTCCCCCATTTTCGATATAATGGCGGGCATGCGCCGCGTCCATCTGGTCAACTTCATCCGAACGATGGCCGTGACGACCGTCGCCTTCCTGGCCCCGCTCCAGTTCCTCAAGCTCGGATTCGACGGCGTAGCCATCGGGGTGATCGTCGCCCTGTTCGCCTCGGCGCCAATCATCTTCTCCTTCCCGACAGGCTGGATGAACGACAGGCTGTCGATGAAAAAGGTCATCATCGGCGGGCTGACGGCAATGTCGCTGACCATCGTCGCGGTCGGCTTCGTCCGGAGCGTCGTGCCGATGGCCGCGGTGTTCCTCCTTTTGGGCGTGGCCAACAGCGCCCTCAACGTGTCCATCAACAGCCTCTACTACAAGGACGGCGCGGAACCCGATTCGAACCGAAAGTACGGCAATTTCATCGGCTGGCTCTCGCTCGGGCCTCCCGTCGGGCTGCTCCTCGGAAGCGTGCTGACCCAAGTGGCCGGCTTCCGGACGCTCCTCTGGTCCCTGGCCGGCCTGACGGCCCTGGCCACTCTGGCCGCGCGCGGCTTTGGGGAGGAGAAGTTCGCGGCGGTGACCGTCCGGGAATACAAGTTCACGATCTTCAACAAGCGGACGCTCCTCTTCTCGGCCTTTCTGGTCCTTCTCGCCCTCCACTGGGGGACGGAGATCACCGTCTACGGGCCCTTTCTCCGGTCGCGCTTCGGGCTGAGCGATTCGGGCGTCGCGCTCTACATGGCCGGGGCCTACCTGACTCTCGCCTTGGCGGCGTTCCTTGTCGGCCGGCTGAAAGACGACCCGGGCCGCAACCGGCGGCTCTTCCTTCTGGGCATGGTCCTCTCGGGAGCCGGTCTCATTCTCATGACGGTCGGCGACGTCCGATTGTCCTTCCTTTTTCGCGCTATCCATGAGGGCGGCGACGGCCTCATGGGCGTGTTCGTCGTCCTGACCATTTCGCGGCTCTTCGAGAAGAAGACGATCGGCGGCAGCGCCGGCATCCTGACTGCGCTCCAGACTTCGGGTCACATGGCCGGGAGCCTGGCCTTCTCGTGGCTGGGGTTCCGGGCCGGGCTCCAGGTGCCCATGATCGTCGCCGGCGCGATCCTTCTGGGCAATGCCGTCTTTGGCCTCTATGCCGTCCCCCGGGACTGAAGTGATATTAAATGGGGGACACAATACCTATTCCCCATTTTCTGCCGATGCTCGCTGACGGATGTGGGACAGGGTAATTGGGGAATAGGTATTGTGTCCCCCATTTAGCTAGAATAGAGCCGTGATCGATACGAAGGGCACGGGCTTCGACATCATCCTCGTCAGCGGGGAGCCCTACGCCGACCACCCGCTCTCGCCGGTCGGGATGATCGCCCGGGTGCTTGACGCCGAAGGGTACAAGGTCGGCGTCATCGAATGCCCGGATTGGAAGGGCAAAGCCGACTTCCTCAAGCTCGGCCGGCCCCGGCTCTTCTTCGGCATCACCTCGGGCTCGATCGACTCCATGCTCGTGAATTACACGCCCCTCAAGCGGGAGCGGGCGGTCGACCCGAACGCGCCGTTCGCTTCGCGCATGCCCGACCGGGCCGTCATCGTCTATGCCAACCGCATCCGCGAGCTCCACAAGGGCGCCCGGATCGTCCTCGGCGGCATCGAGGCCTCCCTCCGCCGCTTCGCTCACTACGACTACTGGGGCGACGACGTCCGCCGCTCCATCCTCCTCGATACCCGGGCCGACATCCTCGTCTACGGGCCGGGCGAGCTCCAGGTCGTCGAGATCGCTCGGCGGCTCGACCGGGGCGAAGACCTCGACGGCATTCGCGGCACGTCGGTCATCCGGGCCGAGGCGCCCGCAGGCGCGCTCGTGATCCCGTCCTTCGAAGAGGTCCAGGCCGACAAGGACAAGTTCTGCGAGGCCCAGAAGCGGCTCACGAACAGGAAAACGATCGCCCAGAAGCACGCCAACCGCTACGTCGTCCAATACCCGGCGCCGGACTGGACACCCGACGATCTCGACAGGGTCTACAGCCTGCCGTTCACCCGGCGCATCCCCGAGGGCTTCCCCGAGCTGGGCATGGCCCGCTTCTCGGTCCAAACGCACCGCGGCTGCCGGGGCCGGTGTTCGTTCTGTTCGTTGTCTCTGCATCAGGGCGACCGGATCGTCTCCCGCAGCGAGGCGTCCATCCTCGAGGAGATCCGGCGGATGACGAAGCATCCGGAGTGGCGCGGGCTCGTCGACGACCTCGGCGGCCCGACGGCCAACATGTACGGCCTGGACACGGGCGGGATCAAAGAGGCCCACCTCCGGCTCATCGGGCTCATGCGCGCCGCCCGCAAGATCCGCGGCGTCAAGAAGGTCTTCGTCCGCAGCGGCATCCGCTACGACCTGGCCGTCGAGAGTCCCGAGTACGTGCGCGAATTGGCCCGCTATCACGTTTCGGGGCTGCTCAAGATTGCGCCCGAGCACGTCTCTGAAAAAGTCCTCCGGCTCATGAACAAGAGCGGCGGTCGCCGCCGTCTCGAGGAATTCCGGAAAATGTTCGCGGAGGTGACCGCGGAGCGCGTCGCGCCGCGCTGCGGGGAGAGGGACCGCCCCCAGCACCTCAAGTATTACTTTATGGTCGCCCACCCGGGCACGACGGACAAAGAGGCCCGCGAGCTGGCCGATTTTCTGCGCGAGCTGGAGCGAAGCGGGGAGAAGCCAGTCGAGGGCGTCCAGATCTTCACGCCGACCCCCATGACCCGCTCGACCTGCATGTACTATACCGGCAAAGATCCGATGACAGGCGAAGCGGTCTACGTCCCCCGTCCGTACGCTGAGAAAAAAGCCCAGAAGCGGATGCTGGGGCCGCGGGACGAAGAATAAGAAGGGGTCAAACCTAAACTTTTAAACTTTCCTACTGGGGAAAAGTTTAAAAGTTTAGGTTTGACCCCTTCTGACATTCAGGATGCCCTTGAGGCGGATGTCCCGCGACGAGCTTCCGATATAAACCTGGAAATCGCCCGGTTCGACGACTTCCTTCATGTCCCTATCGAAGAGCGAGAGCTCTTTCGGGCCGAGATCGAAGCGGATCGTCGCCGAGGCGCCGGGCTCGAGGACAACCCTCCGGAATCCCTTGAGCTCGAGAACAGGCCGGACGACCGAGGCCAAGGGATCGTGGATGTAGAGCTGGACGACCTCGGCCCCCGCGATCGGGCCGACGTTCGTGACTTGGCAGGAGACGCGAACCGTCCCATCGGGGGCGATCGCACCGGGCGTGAGGGTCAAGTCAGAATAACGGAACTCCGTGTAGCTCAATCCGAAGCCGAACGGGAAGGCCGGTTCGCCCGTCATGTCGGCGTAATCGTCGAGCCGTCCTGTCGGCTTATGGTTATAGACGAGAGGGAGCTGGCCGACCGAGCGGGGAAAAGTGACCGGCAGCCGGCCCGAAGGATTCGCGTCTCCCCACAGGATGTCGGCCACGCCGCCGCCGCCGTCCTCCCCCGGGTACCAGGCCATCAAGGCGGCCTCTACGTCGTCGATCCAATCGGTCATGTCGACCGCGCTCCCGCCGTAGATGATGACGACGGCCGGGGTCCCGGCCGCTGCGATCCGCCCGATCATTTCGGCCTGACGCCCGGGGAGGCGGATATCGGCCCTGTCCCGGCCCTCTCCCTCCTCGATCCCCGCGGCGACGATGGCCAGGTCCGACGTCCGGGCCAGACGGACCGCCTCATCGATCCTCCTCTCGGAATCGTCCCGCTTGCCGTAGTCCCAGACGAGACGGACCTCGCCGTTGCGCACGGGCTCGTGGAATTCGAGCCGGAGATCATGGGTCTTCCCCTTTTCGAGGCGGACCTCGACCGCAGTGACGCGATGGGATTCTTTGCGCCAACGGTCGACGATCAGACGGCCGTCGAGGTAAAGGCGGAAACCGTCATCGCCTTCGACACCTATCCGGCATGGCCCCGTCTCCGGCCCGATGAGAGAGCCGCGCCAGCGAACCGAGTACCAATCTGTTCCCAGGCCCACCGCGGGAGGGAGGAAGGTCCAGCGGAAGTCGACCTGAGGATCGATCCGGCGCGCTGCCGGCTCACCCGCGAGGTCGGGGCCTGAGAAGTATTCGCCGAGAAGGCCGGGCCTCGTTTCCCCTCCGTCCTCGGTCCGAAGGAAACCGGAAGGGATCGCCGCCAAGGCTTTCGGCGCCAAGCGGCCGCAGCCTTCGGCGTAGCGGACCTTCACGGCCGCTCCCGCGCGTTCGCGCACGGCATCGACGAGCGAGACCTTGTTCAGTCCCGGCCCGCTATAGCCGCCGAGCCGGGCCTCGACGGCATCGGGGCCGATGACGGCGATCGATCTAACCGCGCGCCGCAGCGGCAGGACGCCGCCGGCGTTCTTGAGAAGGACGACGCATTCCCGGGCGGCCTTTCGGGCCAGGGCGCGGTGGGCGGGGGCCCCGTTCGTCCGTTCCGCCTCGTCGGGATCGACATAGGGCTTCTCGAAGAGTCCCAATTCCATCTTGGCCCGAAGGACACGGCGGACCGCATCGTCGATCCGCTCCCGGCCGACGAGGCCCTTGGTGATCGCTTCGCGAAAAAGACCCGCATGCCCGAGTTCCGATTGGAAGATGACATCGAGCCCGCTCGTCCAGGCCTGCCGTCCCGATTCGAGGTAGGAGTCCGCGGTCAAGTGCAGGCTGTAGCTGCCGCCGACGGCGCTGGCGTCGGAGATGACGAATCCTCGAAAGGCCCATTCACCCTTGAGGATCCCCGAGAGGAGCCGAGGGTTGGC